>NZ_JBQTCY010000013.1:0-144519 GCF_052663225.1 Niallia sp. 03133 | reverse complement strand
ATTTTCTAAACTCATAATATCATCCCTTCACCTTATTATTATTTGTTCTACTTTTTTCATTCCACCTATGCGTTCTTTTAAACAGGGATATTGGGATTTTTACATTTTTTTCGTATAGACGCTAGAGAAATTGGAGTGGAGTGTAAGGCCTCTTTAGTTCAAGTTATAAGAAAAAAAGACCACCCTTTCATGAAAAGGATGATCAATAATTTGGAAGTTTCTTAAGAAGCTAGATTTAGATGGATTGCAAAGTCGGTCTAACGACAATCTCGTTCACACCTGCATCATCTGGCTCATTAATGGCATAGGCAATTGCTCTGGCGACACTGTTAGGAGAAATACTGGGATAATCTTCGTATTCTGGAAGAACACTAGTCGCCGTCATTCCTGGAGAGATAATAGTGGAGCGAATATTCGAGTTAGGTGATTCTTCCTGGCGTATCCCTTCCGCAATAGCACGAACTGCGAATTTAGTGGCACTGTAAACAGTTGTTGTCGGAATGACCTTATGCCCCATAATCGAGGAGATATTGATAATATGTCCCGATTGCTGTTCCCTCATGATCGGCAGAACTGCAGCAATTCCGTACAATACTCCTTTTATGTTAACATCAATCGTTTGATCCCAATCATGGACTTTTAGTTCATTTAATAAAGAATTTGGCATAATTCCGGCATTATTCACCAAAACATCGATACGGCCATACTGCTTTACTGCAAACTGTGCCATTTCCTGCATATCTTCCGGTGAAACAACATCTGTTTGGATGGAAACAGCTTCACCACCCTCTTGTTCAATCTCCTTTATGATGGTTTGTAAACGTTCCTTTCTTCTTGCAGCCAATACAACCTTTGCCCCTTTTTTGGCTAGCAGCTTTGCAGTTGCTTCTCCTATTCCACTGGATGCGCCCGTAATAATAACTACCTTTGATTTCAAGTTTTCCATTTTCCTTCACCCCTTCTATCATTTTGTTTTACTATGAATTCATCAATAGACGGCGTTTTGTCATACTCGGAAAATATAAAACACACGTTGAATAATTGACTTATGTTGATTTTCTAACCGCCGTTGATTATTATTATAAAGAGAAGAAAAGGAAGTTCAATCGCTAATATACGTACTTTTGTTATATATCCAACAAATGTAAGTAAATTGTTCATTAACTGAAGGGAGAAATGAGAAGAATGGAAACTGCTGCTAAAACAGATAGACGAATCGCAAGAACAAGAGAAGCCATAAACAAGGCATTTCTCGAACTGTTTTCTGAGAAAGAATTTGAAAAAATCACCATTAATGATATTGCTGAACGGGCAAATATAAACCGTGGAACCGTCTATCTACACTATACCGATAAATATGATCTGTTTGATAAGTGTATAGACGACCAATTAAACAAAATGTTCCTTTCATGCACGACAAAAGAAAAAACAGATCTAATCGGTGCTCTGGAGTCTATATTTATTTATTATGAAGAGAATGTTCAATTCTTTTCTTCTATGCTTTCCAATCAAAGAACTTCTGTATTTCGGGAACGCATGATGCAGGTAGTAACTTCTATCATAAAAGAGAGAATTGATATGATGGGCAGCAATAAAGACATGGATAAGGAATTGATTATACAATTTACTGCATCTGCATTTGTTGGACTAGTGGAATGGTGGATTTCGAATCAAATGCCCCATACACCTCAGATTATGGCAGAGCAAGTCTGGAAACTGTTTGAAAGAAATGATATTCACCCAATGGACTTATTATAGAATCCAGGCAGATTGTATGAAGATGATATAATGGGAATAAATCTAATTGATCGAAAGGGAGACTTAGTTATTTTGGATGCGAAATGTATTAAATTCTACGAATTCGGTAGTCCTAAAAATGTATTAAAAGTGGAAGACAAGAGGATGGAACCACCAAAAGATAATGAAGTAATTGTTCGAATGTTAGCAAGACCTATAAAGTGAACCTTTCCATCAGTGGGGGTTTTCTTCATCGCCCACTGATGGAAAGGTTCACTTTATCTTTCGGTACTTTTTAAATTACAACTTAATTTTCACCTGTAAAAGTGATGGTATTTTTTATATCAATATCTTCGTAAACAAATTCAAGTTTTTTACCAGGAGACATTAATAAGGTAATGTAACCGCTAATCGATTTACCTTTGGATAATTTAGCAAAAGGATCTAATTCAAGATCATTATCTACGTAATCAACCGCACCGTAAGCATTATCAAAAACATCGTAATACTCATCATCCACGTAGCCTTCTGAAAGCCAGCCAATATATTCTCGATCCCCATAGTTAGTGGTTGTAACAGGAAGTGCAATGTATTCATTTTCTCCTTCAAACACATATCCTTCCCCAAATTCATTGATCGGTTTATCGATTTTCACAGTAAAATTTCCCAACTGAACTGTTTTACCAAATGGAACACTTTTGACCTTTTCCGCGGCAAGCTTTGATGAATAAATGTAGCCAGATTTTCCATTGTATGATACTTTATACATTTTACTGCCAACAACAGATTGAGTTGTTAATTTAGCGTTGATTGGAATCGATAGTACCTTCTTCTGTTTTTTAGAAGTATTGTCGTATAAATTAGCACTATCCTTCACATAAAAAGTTAAGGTTGTTAGTTTCGTAGAAAATTTAGATGCGTAAACATACCCTGTTTTCCCATCATACGTTACTTTATACATTTTCTCTTTTTTCGATGTAGTCGTTGTAAGCTTTGTATTAATAGGAATGGACTTCAGTTTCTTCTTGTTGCTTTTCGTACTGCTATACAAATTAGCAGTAGATTTTATGTAATACGTGTACTTCGTTGCTGCTTCTGCTTTTTTTGTAAAGGGAGATTGTAGGAAGATGTTTAAAGCTAATGCTAAAACCAAGATAAATGAAATTTTCTTAACGAATTGTTTCAAGTTTTCCCCTTCTTTCACTATATTTAACAAGAAAATATTAACATATTTAACAAAAAATAAATATAGAAATTTCTATAAATTCTCCAAAAATAAACTTCCTATTTATTCAATAATAAGAGTATAAACAAGCAGAAATAACTTGTTCAGGTGAGACCCTTCTATTAGATTTCAGCAAACTTATCATGAAATCGACAACCAAACGATTTTATTTTATTATTTTTTCCATAATTTGTTATATTATCTCCGATTTCAACATCTATATGAGTATAGTTAAGTCGAAACATCCCTAAATGTAACCGTTTACTTTATTGATCTTTTCTTTTACAATGAACTTATCATAAAAAGTTGACGTTAATAATAAATAGAAAGAAGGGGATAAAAGATGAAGTTTTTAGATAAACAAATTTTCGAGAATTTTATTGAAGACGGTCATTTTGCCATACATTCCTATTTAACATTTTTGTTTTTTAAGCATAGTAAATTAGAGGAAACGATGAGAGATAATACACTATCTATTGAAATAAAGAAATAATAGTTGCAGAATACATGGTGCCAATACATGGCAATACATGGTGGTGCCTGACCCCCAATACTTTAAAGCGTTATCGCACTGGGGGTCAGGCTCCCAAAACAAAAGTATTGTTTTAAGAAGTACATGGAAGGGGAAACTCCTGTTCATACTATTATTAGGAGGTTTACCGTTTTATGAAACAATTATGGATGGCTTTTTTTTTGTTTTTGGCTCAACCCGTTGTGCTTCCTGATAGCTTAACGGTGACTCAGCAAGGGCAGACGATGGCCACGGTTAACCGTGAGAACTTTACTACGTCCTTGCCCGGTACTCCAATGGTTAATGGAGAAAAATATAATCAATTCATCAATAAACTTGATCAGCAAATTTTCCTGGCTCCCATAAATGCCAAAATCAACGATCAAGGAAACATTGTCCCAGAACAGGTAGGTTACATACTTAATAAACAGCGATTTAAGGAGCAATTTTATAACTATTTCTTTGGAAAAGGGTCCTCTATAGTAGAAGTGCCGAAAAGGAACATCTATCCGAAAGTTGACAGTGAGTTGCTTGCCCATATCCGGGTACAACAGATTGGTCAATACGTAACCTATTTTAATTCAAGCAATAAAAACCGTACGCATAATATCTCACTTGCTGCAAAATCCATTGACAATTATGTCATCTTCCCTAACGAAACGTTTTCATTTAATCAAGTAGTAGGAAATAGAACACCAGATAAGGGATACATGCGAGCTCCCATTATTGTGAAAGGAGAATTTTCTGAAGGAATTGGAGGGGGAATTTGTCAAGTATCTTCCACCTTGTTTAATGCTGTAGATCGTGCAGGGTTAAAAATCGTGCAGTAATGCATCATTCTAGTCCCTATTGAATGGGATGAATCCTTTATGAAATTCCTTGCAAGCTAGAAAATAATGGAACATCATGGACGAAAACGAACCTTTTAAAGGAAGCCTGTTTTGTATTAAAACAGGCTCTTTTATCGTAATGGGGGCATGCACTCATATTCAAAAAAATTAATAGGTGTAGGAAAAAGAACACTACTCAAGATGGAAAAAACAATTTCAGAAGAGCATGAACTTATTCAATATTTTTATAAAGTGAACCTTCCATCAGTGGGGGTTTTCTTCATCCCCCACTGATGGAAGGTTCACTTTACAAGTTATACACGGTGTCGCTTGCGAGAGAATTTTGCAATTCAATTACTACCTTATTATATTCCTTCATACATTTTCTCCCGACTATATTGATTATCCTTAATTACCTTCCTTTAAATGCCGGAATCAAGGATAATAATTCTTTTAAATCAGTCACTACCTGTTCATCCGTAAATGGCTCTCCCCAATAAGCTGTCTTTTTTCCATATGGCATGCATTCCTGCATTGCGTGCGGCTATTACATCATTCTCTGGATGATCTCCTACATATATACTTTCTTCGGCTTTCACTTTTAAACGTTGCAACACTCTTAAAAAGATATCTGCATGTGGCTTTTTTATTCCTTCTTGCTCGGATACCAATATAGTCTCTATATGCTTATCAATCCCTAAAGCTCGAATGTTATTGAACTGAAAGTCAGTAAAGCCATTTGTGATCATTCCTATTAAGAATCCTCTATTTTTAAGTTCTTTTAAAACATATTCCATATTGGAAAAAGGAACACAGTGATGCTGAAAATGATTGATATAGTCGGTGAGCATTTGCTCCCATGTTAAGCTTGAAATAGCATATTCTCTTAATAGTTGGTTATACACTTTATCTTTCCAAACATATCCCCTGTTATCCAACTCCATAAATCTTGCTATGTATTTCTCTTCGGGTATATGCATCAGCTCTTTGATGTATCTTTTATACTGATCTTTTATAAAAAGCTTAAGCGAGCTATCCCTGTCTAACAACGTTCCATCTAAATCAAAAATTACCGCTTTAATCATTATCACAGCCTCCTTTTCTAAAAATGAACAATTCATATAGGTGTTCAAATAACCGTTAAATTTAATGATTTCATCCTATCGAAGATTTAGCTGCATTTATTCATCTTCTCCTACCTTTAAAAAGTATGACATATTGCTTGCTAAATTTTTTTTCGTTAGGACTCTTCCAATCAATATTTTTTATCCTTTCACCATCTTTCAACACGAAAGGAGTATATGACGTCGAAATACCCCTAAATGTAACCGTTTACTTTTAAGTTCTTTTCTTTTACAATAGACTTTACATAAAACGTTAAAAAGGGGATGGAATCATGAAGATTCTAAATAAATAACTATTTGAGAATTTTATTGAAGACGGTCATTTTGCCATACATTCATACTTAACTTTTTTGTTTTTAAAATATGGTAAAAATGAGGAAATAACGAAAGAGAACACCCTTTCTTTAAAAAAAAATAACTAATAAGTGCAGAAATAGGTATTTTGTAAAAAATCTCCAAAAAAGGAAGTATCCAGACTATGCTAATACTAGTAAAATGCTGGTTCTCCAACCAGCATTCCTAATTGTACAACCTCAAGTAAGTCTGTCACTATTCTTTTTACTTCATTCTCTTAATGAGTCTTCATTTAACTCCTGATTCCTTCTTCTTTTACTAAGTTTGCTGACAAATCAATAGAAGGATTGCCATATAAAAAACGATGCAAAGTCTTATTACGGATTATTTTTTTTCCATAAAAAAGACATAACAGCTTCATTGATTATTTCAGGCTGCTCAAATGACAATCCGTGACCTGACTCCTGAACTATTTCATAAGTGAGATTTGGCCATAGATGCTTAGCTTTTTCTACCATTTTTCTCGGATTGTAAATTACTTCATACTCACCTACAAGTAAAAGTGTTTCGACAGATAGATTTTGCAGTTCTTTGACGGAAAATACTGTTGGGACCACTTTCATGCGTGGAATACAATTCATACCCGATATGACAAATTGGTGAATTAACTTATCTAATTGTTCGTTTGATTGGTAATAAGGACTCAGGAACCACGAAAGAGCTTTTTGTAAGCGTGATTCTGATGGAAACAAAATAGCAGGGTAAACTTTTAAAAGAAATTTGGGAGTTACTTTATGTATTCCGGCTGCAGGTGCGAGTAAAACTAATTTTTTTACCTTTTCAGGAGCTTGTATAGCATAATTCATAGATATCCACCCGCCCATAGAATGCCCAATAAAATAAGCTGAAGTAAGATTAAGCCCTATGAGTACATCATCTATCCATTCAACAGCATTTTGACGAGTTTTCATTATCTTTGTTACAATCCCTTTGCCTATATCCCCAATTGTATCCAATGCAAAGACACGATAACGGCCAGCTAGAGATTCGATATTTGGATACCACATCGTAGCACTAAAAGCCATTCCATGAATTAAAATTAAAGGTTCGGCATCCTTAGGTCCTGCTGCTATTAAATGTGTTTGACCAAAACGGGTGGAGATCATTATTTCCTCGTATGGAACTGGCCAGAGTTTTAACACTTCCTCATATGCTTCTATAAAAGGTTGTTCATTTCCGTTTTTTCGAAAAATTGTTAGATTATTAGACATACGCTACCACCCCACTGTTACTATCATCTTATTATGATTCTATTTGAGTAAATTTTCTTTTTCTTATGGATCGTACACCTAGTTTTTAGGGAATAATATCTGGATGGAAAAGGTTTTGAAATTTCTTGCTAATGTCTTAAAGTTTCCGCATCCATACTGAAATTCAGATCCTATTTGTTTCTTATTTTACTCCATTTTTACTAGATTATGTTGCAGAAGGATTAACCAAGAAATAGTGAAGCTAGTTACTTACCCATATTACAGATTTTTCCCAGTAAAATAGAATGCTATTTGTAGAATATAAATATTGCTTTGGATTATTATGAAGGAAAAGAGGCTGTAATAGATATATTTTATTACCCTGTTATAGATAATGTGACGTATGTATTTTTCTCTATCATTTCTGCAATGTTATTTTAGTTTTTCATATCATTCTAGTACATGGTGCCTGACCCCCAATACTTTAAAGCGTTACCGCACTGGGGGTCAGGCTTCCAAAACCAAAAGTACATATTCCTACTTTATTTGACAACATTTACATGAGTTCACATAAAATTAAAACGTTATTAACAGTAAGATTATATACTCAATCCAATGATGAAAAATGATACATATTTTCCTCACAAAAAGAACAGGAAATTCAAAAACGAAAGGATTGAAAATTTTGACATTTAAAAAGAAAGTCAGTAGCGCTGTTTTACTTTTAATTTCTTTATTTGTATTGGCGGCATGCAGTAATGGAACAACATCAAGTTCTAAAGATTCATCCACTACTACAGCAAAGAACGATGAGGAATCTGCTAGTTCAGATGAAACGTTAGTCGTTTATACTAACTCAAATGGTGACGGCCGTGGGGAATGGGTTGTGGAAGAAGCTGCTAAAGCCGGCATTAAAATTAAAATAGTTGGCGCAGGTGGTGGTGATGTTACAAACCGTTTGATATCAGAAAAAGCGAACCCAGTAGCAGATGTTGTTTTTGGATTAAATCATATGTTCTATGAACAATTGCAAACGGAAGATGTGTTAATTCCATATGCACCAGTTTGGTCCGATGAAATAGAAAAAGGCATTAATGATTCAGATGATTATTATCATGGTTTAGTAAAACAAGCTTTAGTATTATCTTATAACCCGAAGAAGGTAAAAGAAGCAGATGCACCTAAAAGTTATCTTGATTTAGCCAATAATAAAAAATATGAAGGTATTTACCAAGCACGTGATGATCTAGGTACGGCTACTGCAAAAGTCATTGTTGCAAGTATCTTATCTCAATTTAAAGATCCAAATGGTGAATTAGGTGTCTCTGATGAAGGATGGGAAACAATTGATCGTTACTTTAAAAACGGTGTTCAAATTCCAGAAGGGGAAGATTACTACTCCCTATTTGCATCTGGTGACGCACCAATAGGTACGATTATATCTGGTGAATTGGCAGCTAAAACGAAACAATATGGCACGGAGCCAGCATTTATCCAACCAGAAGCAGGAACACCACAGGTTGTTGAAAGTATTGGAATAGTTAAAGGCACAAAAAGAGAAGAATTAGCAAAGAAATTTGTTGATTGGTTTGGCTCTGCAGAAGTCCAAGGTGCATTTGCAGCTAAATTTAATGCGATGCCCGCTAATGTAAAAGCCCAAGAGCAAGTGACGGACTTTCAAAAACAAATTTTTGCTGACATCGTTCCACAAGATATTGACTGGTCATTTGTTACAGAAAATATTGATGCTTGGGTAGAAAAATTAGAACTAGAAATATTGTAGATTGTTTCTAGTATCCTTAAACATGTAAATCCATAAAAAATCATACTTCCATATCAAGGATTGAAATAACATGTGCGTTTACTAGTTATTTCAATCTCCTATTTTTTATTAGCATTAATCCAAGGGAGAGGAAATTCATGATTACCTTTAAAGATATTACGATCAAGTATGATGATTTTGTAGCAGTAGAGAATTTAAACTTCCAAGTGGAAGATGGAGAATTTTTCACCTTTTTAGGACCTTCTGGCTGCGGCAAAACGACAACATTACGAGCATTAGTTGGTTTTATTCATCCTGAAGCAGGACGAGTTTACATAAATGATCAAGATATAACCGATTTACCAACCGAAAAACGCGATATCAAAATGGTCTTTCAAAGCTACGCACTATTCCCTACTATGACAGTCTATGAAAATATTGCTTTTGGACCTAAAGTAAACAAAGTGAATAAAAAAGAGATTAACCAAATAGTTCAAGAAATCGCTAGAAAAGTCGACCTTAGCGAAGACCAATTAGCGAAAAAAGTCTCTGATTTATCAGGCGGACAACAACAAAGAGTCGCCATTGCTAGGGCGCTTATCAATAAACCCAGCATTTTAGTATTAGACGAACCTCTATCAAATCTTGATGCCAAGTTAAGATTACAACTGCGAAATGAATTGAAGAATTTACAAAAAAACTTTGGGATTACAACCATTTATGTTACCCATGATCAAGAAGAAGCGTTAATATTGTCCGATCGGATTGCTGTTTTTAATAAGGGAAAAATTGAACAAATTGGTACACCAGAAGAAATTTATGAGCAATCGGCGACCAAGTTCGTATGTAATTTCATTGGAGACAATAATAATATTACGCCATTGGTACAGAAATATCCGGAGAAGTTTAATCAATTAAATCTAACAGATAATACAACTTATTATTCTCGAATTGAAAAATCAAAAGTTTTGCCGGCAGGGAAAGATTTTTCATTAGAAAAGGATGAAATTTCATTTGAAGGACAATTAATGGATTCCCACTATTATGGAATTTACAGAAAATGTTTCATTAAAATAGAAGATATTATTGTTCGAGTTATATTAACGGGAGATATTCCTGTTAATACCTTTCAAAATCAAAAAGTAACGGTCATTTTTAATCAGAAAAATATTCTACAGTATGCATAGGAGTGGAGGAATGAAATCTTTAAGGATTAGAAGGAAACCATTTAATCCAATCATTTTTGTTTTATCTCTATTTATTCTCTGGTTTATTTACTCATTTTTGATTTTCCCTAATGTGAACCCTATTTACGAGACATTTTTTGGAACCGGCACCTTTTCCCTTGAATCCGTTCAAAAGCTTTTAGGATCAGAACGCGCTGTTTCCAGCATAATAAATAGTATTACGTTAGCGATTATTTTGGTTTTCACCGTAAATCTTGTCGGAATTTTTCTTGTTTTAATCATCCATTATTTTGATATAAAGGGTGCTGTTATTTTAAAACTAAGCTTTTATTCTACCTTAATTTATAGCGGTGTGGCGCTTAATTTTGGCTATAAATTGGTTTATGGCAAAAACAGCCCGCTTACGAATTTTTTGATTCAAGTGAATCCCGATTGGGATGCCAATTGGTTTAGCGGATTATTTGCAGTAGCCTTTGTGATGACTTTTGCCTGTACCTCTAATCATGTACTCTTCTTATCCAGCGCTTTAAAAAACGTGGACTATCAAACGATTGAGGCGGCAAAAAATTTAGGCGCATCACAATATACCATCCTTAAAAAAGTAGTGCTGCCTACCTTAAAACCGACTCTCTTTGCCATGACGATCCTAACCTTCTTAGTAGGACTAGGCGCCACCTCGGCACCATTAGTATTTGGCGGGAAAGATTTTGAAACAATTACACCAATGATTTTAACTTTTGCTAATAGTTCCAGTTCGAAGGATTTGGCAACCGTGCTGGCGCTGATTCTAGGAATTATTACCATTATTGTCTTATCATTTATGCTGCATTCTGAAGGAAAAGGCAATTATATTTCCATATCGAAAACAAAAACGAATGTTAAGAAACAAAAGATTAAAAATTGCCTGGCTAATATCGTTGTACATGTAGCTGCATATTTATTGTTTATTATTTATACACTGCCTGTTCTTGCGATTATTATCTATTCCTTTACTGATTCATTAGCTATTTCATCAGGTGTCATTACGTTAGATAGCATCACGTTGGATAATTATGTACTAACGTTTTCCAGTATAGAAGCACTGCGCCCATATTTCATTTCCTTAGGCTACGGCTTTACAGCTGCTTTCCTAGTGGTTGTTGTTTGTTTATTATGCTCCTACCTGATGAAGAAATATGATAATGGGTTAACCAAAGCACTGGATTATTTCTTAATGATTCCTTGGTTTCTACCATCTACATTAATTGCAGTAGGACTAACCGTTACCTTCAATGATGTTCAAGGGATAGTCTTTAATCAAGTCTTAACAGGGACACTTTGGCTGCTGTTAATTGGATATGTAGTCGTTAATCTGCCATTTACCTTACGTATAACCAAATCAGCCTTTTTCGGCATTCATAATCAAATGGAGGAAGCAGCAAAAAATTTAGGAGCCAATGCTTTTTATACGTTTGTAAAAGTTCTCCTTCCAATCATTCTGCCGTCTATATTAGGTGTCTTTGCCTTAAACTTTATCGGCATTCTGCCAGATTATGATTTAACCGTTTTTTTATACCATCCTTTGTATGAACCGTTGGGCATAACGATTATGAACGCCATAGGAAATTCTGTAACAGCAGATACGAAGGCATTAAATTTAGTCTACACCGTCATTTTAATGATTATTAATACTATTATTTTAGCATTTGTGTATGGTAATTTACGCTTCAATAGAAGAAAGATGGGTGAGCATGAATAATCTGAGAATAGCAACTTATAACATTCGAATGGAAACCCCCTCTGATACCGAGGATCTTTGGAGCGATCGAAAAACAAATGTCATGAAAATCATGCAAGATTATGACTTTGATATCATTGGCTTTCAAGAAGTAAAAGAGAGTCAACTAAATGATTTAAAGAAAATGACGAATTACGATTCTTTTGGACTAGGCAGATCAAAGGATGAAAGCAATGAATACAATCCCATTTTTTATAAAAAAGCTAAGATAGATAAGTTGAAATCAGACACATTTTGGCTATCAAGCACCTTTCAGTACGAGGAAAAGTCGAAAAGATGGGATGCAGATTGTCCGAGAATATGCACTTGGGGACATTTTCGGATAAAAGCAACCGAAAAAGAGTTTTATGTCTTTAATACACACTTTGATCATATTAGTGAGATTTCCCGCTATCGTTCAGCAGAAATTTTATTAAACAAATTTTCAAGCATAGATCAAGAAACGCCTATTTTTTTAACTGGTGATTTTAACGGAGGAAATAATGAACGTTTTTATTCATTAATCCTGTCTAAATTGATTGATGTTGTTCCCCATTCACCACATCATATTGGCCCCAAAGCAACCTGCACAGGGGTTGGTTTCAACCATGAGCTTAGCTGGGATAAATATCAATTAATCGACTATATCTTTGCAAATACATGTTCTAAAATTAATAAAACAATGGTCATTACCGATCAATTTAGTGGTCGTTATACATCAGACCACTTTCCTGTTTGTTTAGATACAACCTTAACTTAAATACGGCGATCAATTCCAGAAGATGGGCTATACCAAATCTTATAAAGTAAACTTCCATCAGTGGGGGTTTTCCTCATCCCCCACTGATGGTTAGTTGCACTTATCGGACCTTTACGGGCAGTTATCCCCCGCCTATCTTCCTCGATTTCTCGTAATCTTGAGGCGGGGGTCTTACTGCTCGTTAAGAGTGGGATAAAAGGATTCAAGATGTATGAATAATTACATCTTGAATCCCTTTTTATATCACATCCCCTGCCAACCTTAGCTGACAACAAACTGCAAGCCAACGGTTCTCTAGCTAAACCGTTCTTTCTAAGTTCGGGATTAACACCTACAAAATGTATGTAGGATTCAAAGGAACAGAAATTACTGATGTTTAAACTTCAAAAAAAGACGATTTTCCATTCGGAGCTTGAATAGAAAGTCGTCTTTAATTTTGATATCTACTGTTTTTTTGCCACGTTTCTTCTATTTATTATTAGCAACAGAATAATCTTGAATTTTTTCCAGTCTCCTTGAAATGATTTTTCAAGTGATACAAGGCTAGTGATCTAACACCGCTTTATAAGTGTTAGTTTATTGAAGCTTGATTCACATCTTTTAACAATAACCCACAGCACTTTTTAAATTTCTTCCCACTTCTGCATAAGCATAAATCATTTCTTAGAGGAAGCTTAACTCCTCTTTTGAAAGCTTCATTAAGCCAATGAACTTTAACTTTTTTTGTCAGCTTGATCATTCGCTCATCAGCATATTGGTAGAGCATCTTATAGCTTTCGCAGAAATAATCAACATCTGTTCCTTGATTGCTTCGGCTTCTCGGGCATCCACCATGACAAAAATTTAAGTACTCGCATTTTTTGCACTTATCTGGAAGCGATGGTTTTAGGTTAAGAAATGCTTCATATTTAGGATGATTTAATATATTTTCTAATGAATCTGTACCAACGTTTCCAAGTTTATAATCATCATGGATAAAAAAATCACATGGATATGCATCGCCATTTTGCTCTAGAATAAGCATCTTTGGACAAGTTTCCCGGTGAATGCAAAGCTCTGCACTTTGATGAAGATACATATCTAATAAATTATCAAAAAATCTAACTGACATCCTTGGATTTCCATCGTTAAACCAATAATCAAAGGACTCACACAAAAATTGCCCGTATTCTTCTGCAGTTATAAGATATTTGCCGGACTTTTCTGTTTCCTGTGCTCGAAAATCCATACATGGAATAAATTGAACATAATCAAAACATTGTTCGTTATAAAAGTCTAAAAGATCCCTCGCCTTACTTACATTGTCTTCATGAATAACAGACAATATATTAAAACTGACTTTCTTCTCCCTTAAATAAGCTACCCCCCTCATTACCTGATTGAAACTACCTTTTCCTGACCCTGTGACCCGCCTTCTATCATGTATGTGTTGAGGGCCATCTAAACTCACACCGATTAAAAAATCATGTTTTTTAAAAAAGTCCGCCCATTCTCTATTAATTAGTGTCGCATTTGTTTGAACCGAGTTTGAAATTCGCATATTAGGTTCTGCATATTTTTTTTGTAGCTGCACGATTTTTTCAAAAAAATCCAACCCGGCAAGAAGTGGTTTTCCTCCTTGCCAGACAAAAGCGGCCATGCCATTTGAAACTTCTAAGTATTCTTTAATAAATTTTTCAAGCATATGTATTTTCAAAGTTATTTGGGAATTTAGATTCGCATCCAACAGTACCAACTAAAGAAGCAACTGATTATATCCACGAACTTGATTCCTCTCATGGAGGAGGTAGAGCCAACTCTTGGCATACAGATGTTACATTTATTGATTCATATCCAAAAGCATCCATTTTACGAGCAGTTGTTGTTCCTCCTTTTGGCGGAGATACCGTTTGGGCCAATACAGCTGCAGCCTATCAAGATCTTTCTCCTGAGTTACGTGATCTAGCTGATCGTCTTTGGGCTCTACATACCAATGAATATGATTATTTAGGGTCACACACACAAGCATCTTCTAAAGAAATTAAACATTTCACCGAAGTCTTCGCCTCTAATGTTTTCGAAACGGAACATCCGGTTGTCCAAGTACATCCAGAAACTGGGGAACGTACTTTAATACTTGGACATTTTGCAAAAAACATTTTAGGATTGTCTACCCAAGATTCTTTTCATATATTATCCGTTTTGCAGAATCATATTACTAGATTAGAAAATACTATACGTTGGCGTTGGAAAGCTGGTGACGTAGCGATTTGGGACAATCGTGCAACACAGCATTATGCAATAAATGATTATGATGACCAACATCGCGTTGTTCGGAGAGTTACTGTAGAAGGCGAAGTACCAGTTAGTGTAGATAACCGCCGAAGTGTTACTCGTAGAGGAAAATAAAGGATTAATACATGGTGCCTGATTAATACATGGAGCCTGACCCCCAATACTTTAAAGCGTTACCGCACTGGGGGTCAGGCTCCCAAAACCTAGCTGGCAACAAACTGCAAGCCAACGGTATAATGATTTTTCTTTTTCTTCCGAACCCATTTAACAGATGCAAGACGTTCGATATCCATATTCGGAAAAGAAACAGCAATGATTTGTTCTATCTCAAGGGGATTCTGCACACTAATTTGGCAGCCAGTGGAACTAAGGTCAATCAGCTGTATCTCATAAGAATCCTTATGAAACATGCTGGTTTCTTCATATGATTCCAACGAAGCAGCTACTTCCTTGTTTAGCACATAAGGAATAAGCTGACCGGTGCTGTTCGTTTCTTCTCGCAAATTCTGGCGTTTAAACGATTGCGGTATTTTCTTCGATGCTTTTAAAAAACGAACAACCGTAAAAAAAAGATCGGAGCCTTTTTCTTTCTCAACTTGTTTAACAATCGAGCCATTGTAAATAAATTTTATAATCTTTCTATACAAATCAACTGATATGTCATCGAATTTCAATCCTATTTCCACTCGATTATGAAGTGGTGAAACCCATGTTACTTTGCTAGGAATCCTACCGATTGGTTCTATTTCTATTGTTTGCAGAATCCCATCGAGCTGTTTATAACGATCAACAGGCATTTCAATACGAGCTCCCGAATCACTAATATCTTTTAAAATTGCTTGATGATGCTGTGTTTGGTGATGCAAGGAAACTTGAAACCCTCTGCGAATGGAAAATCGCTCTGAATTTCGAAACCGAGGACGTTCAAAGGCAAGAAAAATGGCCATAATTAAGCCGCCGAAATTAAATAATGTCCAAAAAAGATTAATAAGCGTTAAGTTCTTATTAAAGGAACCATAGACAAAATAATCAACAGAAACTTTAATCAATGCGCTAACCGTCAACACAATTAATATCACATGTGGTCTAACAGAAGAGCGGGCAAAGCTTCTTGAATCCGACTGTTGTCCTTTCGGAGTTACCTTAAATTCCAACCGCTTTTTCAAAAGCAGCTCCGATAAAGCAGAATAAGCAATATGGGGAGCCATTGTCGTATCATAGATGTGAGACCATGTCATACTTCGTTTTCCTTTGGAAATTATCCGAAAAGCAAGATACGAGCTTAAAAATGATGGCAGCCAAAAAACAAATATAGAAGAAAGCGTCGCATTTAAGCTATGAATGCCAAACAGTAAAAACAATAAAGGCGCGAGTACATATATCATTTTATATACACCAAAAAACCAGTAAAGAATGCCATCAAAATAGAGTATTCTCTGCATCCAGGATAAGCCCGGCAAAGTCAATGGATTCCATTTTCTTGCACATTGAATATTCCCCCGGCACCAGCGATCCCGCTGCTTCAACATATCGAGCCAGCTTTCCGGTGCCAATCCCACGGCACACACATCACTAACAAAAACAGAGCGAAACTTCAGTTGAATTAACATGCCTGTAGCCATATCCTCTGTAATAACTCCTGTCGCAAATCCTCCAATCTCCTCCAAAGCTGTACGACGAAAAATAGCATTGCTTCCTACATACATAACAGAATTAAAGCGATCTTTCCCAGCCTGCAATGTCCGCATAAAAAAGTCCTGTTCATTTGGGATATTGACATTCGAGAACATATTAAACTGATAAGGATCCGCATTATAAAAAGCCTGCGGCGTTTGGACAAACGCTACCCTGTTCTTTTTGAAAAATCCGACTGTTTTTTCCAAAAAGGATGGAAATAGCACCATATCTGCATCCATCGTGACAATAAGATCTCCAGTAGAATGCGCCATCGCATGGTTAAGGTTCCCTGCTTTCGCATGCTTATTATCAGGACGAATCATATAATGAACAGAGAATGCTTCCGCAAGCAGCTGTATCTCTTTCCTTTTTCCATCATCGCAAATATAAATAGTAATAAGCTCTTTTGGATACGCTAGATTGGTGCATCCAGCAATGGTCCGCTTTAGAATAGAAGCAGGCTCATTATAGGTTGCGATAAAAATATCCACAGAAGGAAGCTGATCAAACCCCTCTAGTGAAGATTTCCTTTGAAGAACTGGCTTCCATTGAAGGGTATAAAACACAATGATTTGTAAAAAACCAATTACCTCCGTTAGAAGCAGTAAAATACCGACTACTATACTAATTGGATCAGATGCTGGCAAAGTAAAAAATAATCTCCAAACGATATAGAGTGCATTTGTAAGCAGACAAACGATAATAAGCGGCTTTATTACCTTTTTCGTCCACTTGCTTCCTAAAAATAAGAAAAGAATAACAGGCAAAATAATAAAAGGATAATACTCCGTTAAGAAATCAACCATGGATAGATGTCCCCCCCCCCTTTATATAAGTATACTATCTATTATCACTTCGATAACAGGCTGAAACTTTTGAGAAGGCGAAAAGAAGGAAATAATAAAGTAAACTTCCATCAGTGGGGGTTTTCCTCATCCCCCACTGATGGTTAGTTGCACTTATCGGACCTTTACGGGCAAGTTTCAACACCTATCTTCCTCGATTTCTCGGAATCTTGAGGCGGGGGTCTTACTGCCCGTTAAGAGTGGGGTAAAATGGAAATCTTCCAACACTATAGTGGCAAAAGTAGATAGTAAAGGAAAAGTAACGGCTTTTGGTGTAGGGACAGCTAAAATATTTAGAACCATGGCAAAAAAGGAAGAAAAGCAAAAAATACGTTATCATAACTACTAATGATGAGTTTATCCTATAATAATATGTACCAAGACAGGCAGGAAAAGGTAATGATAATATTATTTTCACAAAAAAAATCAGCAAATAGGGAGGAAGCATGACAAAACCAAAGAATCGACAAAGAAAGAACAGAATCATTCTTTTTACACTATTGTGCAGCTTGCTGCTTTTGTCTCTTCTTCTCTATTACCAACATAAGGAGAGGAAGCAAGTAATGTTTCGATCAATAAATATTGGAAATGCACTGGATGCTCCGCGGGATAATCCGTGGGATGTTACGATGAAAGCCGAGTATTTTAAAGCGATTAAAAACGCAGGGTTTGATACGGTCCGGCTGCCTGTACGTTTTTCCGATTATGGCAAAAACGCACCAAATTATGAATTGGACGCTTCCTTTATGGAACAAATAGATTCTTACATAAAGGAAGCATTGGAGAATAACTTAACCATCATTTTAGACTTTCACCACTTTGATGAAATCATGCAAAATCCGGAGCAGTATCATGATTGTTTTATCAAAATATGGGAGCAGCTTTCTGTTCGTTATCAGGATTATCCATCTAAGTTGATATTTGAAATTCTCAATGAACCAAAAGACAATCTCCAAGGAGAATTGTGGAATACTTATTTGGCGGAAGCAATCTCTGTTATTCGAAAAACAAACCCGGATCGCCAAATCATGGTTGGACCAGACAACTACTATTCGATAGATAGGCTCGAAGCGCTTCGTTTACCGGATGATCCAAATCTAATAGTTTCTTTCCATTATTATGAACCAAGCAATTTTACATTCCAAAGCAACCCTTATCTCGGCTTCCCCGATGTCCATAATCTCGATTGGAATGGAGATGCAAACGAACAAAACCATATAAAAATGCGCTTTACGCTCGTTAAAAAATGGGCAGATGAGCATGATGTTCCCATCTATCTCGGTGAATTTGGCGCAAACAAACAAGCTCCATATGAATCTCGATTGCGCTGGACGGAAGAAGTTCGAAAACAAGCAGAAGATTTTGGATTCAGCTGGGGGTATTGGGAGCTTGCTTCCCATTTTGGAATCTATGATCCCAAAACTGGTGAATGGGATGAAAACATGCTGCGGACATTGCTGCCTTAAAATAAAACTGATTATCTCTTTGTTTTCGTTAATACAGCTAGAATGAAAAAATGAAAAATAGGGTTCAATAGATACAATGGATGCATTTCATCTTATCTATTGAACCCTTGTTAAAACTATTTTCAATGATGCTTTCTTTATGTTTCCTCTGTCCTATTAAACTAGCTGCGATACTCCTATTTTAGATAAGAAAAGAAAGGTGAAGAATATGACGGAACATAATCAAAAAGGGAAAGAAAACAATAGTGCTTCCAGTAGTCTAGAAAAAATTATAGGTT
This sequence comes from Niallia sp. 03133, assembly GCF_052663225.1. Lineage (NCBI taxonomy): Bacteria > Bacillati > Bacillota > Bacilli > Caryophanales > Bacillaceae > Niallia > Niallia sp. 03133. The sequence continues at coordinate 125,543 of NZ_JBQTCY010000013.1, read as the reverse complement.
ACATTTATACTTCCTTTGCCTATCTGCTTTGGGGATTTTTAGCATTGTATTGGAACATCTTAGATACAGTCTCCTCCGTAGAAATATTAATTCATCGGATTTTTTGGGGATTTCTTTTTCTATTTTTTATTATGTTCTTTCAGCCGAAAAAGCGATCGATCTTCTTCTCCCTGCTAAAAGATTATCGTTCAAACGTCAAACAATTGATTTATATTTTTGCGGCCACACTATCGATAAGCGCAAATTGGCTTATTTATATATGGGCTGTCAACTTCGGTCATATAATGGAGGCAAGTTTTGGGCTATACATAACCCCTATAGTCAGCATGATGATTGGAGTCCTTGTATTAAAAGACAAAATCAACAAAGGAGCTTGTCTATCCATTATATTGGCTTTTTTAGGGGTGTTAGTTATTACCTATGACTTTGGCAAAATTCCATGGATCGCTGTATCTTTAGCTGCTACTTCAGGAGTATATGGATTGGCGAAAAAATATATCAAGCTTGATACATTAGTCGGAATGTGTTTAGAAACCATGATGGCCACCCCATTCGCTTTGCTTTTGTTCTTGTTTTTACAACGAACCAATAATATATATTTTGGTTCCACCCTTCCTTTAACCTTATTACTAATTGGTGCAGGCATCCTTACTGCGTTACCACTACTATGGTTCACAGAAGGTTCAAAAAGACTTTCCTTAACTACTATCGGATTTTTCCAATATATTACTCCAAGCATCACCTTTCTTTTGGGGTTATTTATATTTAAAAATTCCATCACTTTGACTCAATGGATCTCCTTTGTTTTCATTTGGTTTTCTCTCGCTCTTTTCTCTTTTTCTTCAAGCAATAGTAAAACGACTAAATTTATGAATCGCCTTTATCCCCATGATAATAAAGACCAGAAATTTTATTGAAATTTTCTCTCTATATATTATGGAATGAAAAAGAGATTCGAAATGCACCATAACGACACCTCGAATCTCTTTTATACTTACCGTATCTATTTTAGTTGGCCACAAACTGCAGCCCTACAGCATATTCATTTCTCTTTTTCTTCCGAATCCATTTAACATTTGCAAGACGTTCCATATCCATATCTGGAAAAGAAACCGTAATGATTTGTTCTACCTCAAGGGGGTGCTCTACTTTAATTTGGCAACCAGCCACACTAATATCTACCAACTGAATCGTATATGAATCTTCACGAAATTTGGAGGTTTCTTTATACGATTCTAAAGATGCTGCTACCTCCCTGTTCAGGTTGGATGGCATAAAGTGACCGATGCTTTTCATTTCTTCCCGCAGATGTTGCCGTTTAAACGACTGCGGTATTTTCTTTGATGCTTTTAGAAAACGAAAAACGGTAAAAAGAACATTGGAGCCTTTTTCTTTTTCAATTTGTTTAATGATCGATCCATTGTAGATGAATTTTATGATTTCCTTATACTGATCAATCGATATTCCATCATATTTCAACCCAATTTCCACTCGATCGGTAAATGGCGAAACCCATGTAACTTTGCAAGGAATCATACCAATCGGTTCTATTTCTAGTGTTTGGATACTACCTTCCAGCTGTTTATATTGATCTATTGGCAGCTCAATACGAGCACCTGCATCACTTATATCTTTTAATGCTGCTGCTGCAAGCTTCGTTTCATCATGCAAGGAGACTTGTAATCCTCTTTTTATTAAAAACCGTTCTGAATTTCGAAATCTAGGACGTTCAAAAGCGATGAAAATAGCCATAATTAAACCGACAAAATTAAACAATGTCCAAAAAAGATTAATAATGGTTAAATTCATATTAAAAGAATCAAAAACAAAGTAATCCACTGAAATTTTAACCAGTGCGATAACCGTCATCACAATAAATAGCATATGCGGCATCACAGACATCAGGGCAAAACTTCTAGTATCGGATTGCATGCCTTTTGGCGTCACCTTAAAGTCCAGCCGCTTTTTAAATAGCAGCTCCGATAATACCGAATTAGCAAGGTGCGGAGCCATTGTCATATCATAGATATGGGACCATGTCATACTTCGTTTTCCATTGGAAATGATCCGGAAAGCAAGATATGAGCTTAAAAAAGACGGCAGCCAAAAGACGAATAAAGAAGAAAGGTTCGCATTTAAGCTATGAATGCCAAATAATAAAAACAATAAAGGCGCGAGCATATAAATCATTTTATACACACCAAAAAACCAATAAAGAATGCCATCAAAATATAAAATTCTCTGTATCAAAGATAACCCCGACAAGGTTAATGGATTCCATTTTCTTGCACATTGAATATTGCCTCGACACCAGCGATCCCGCTGCTTTAACATATCGAGCCAGCTTTCCGGCGCCAATCCAACTGCACATACATCACGGACAAAAACGGAACGAAATTTCCGTTGAATCATCATGCCTGTAGCCATATCCTCTGTAATGACTCCCGTGGCAAATCCTCCAATCTCCTCCAAAGCAGTCCGGCGAAAGATGGCATTGCTTCCCACATACATTACAGAATTAAACCGATCTTTCCCAGCCTGTAATGTTCGCATAAAAAAGTCCTGTTCGTTTGGGATATTCGTGTTGGAGAACATATTAAACTGATATGGATCCGCATTATAAAAAGCCTGCGGAGTTTGAACAAACGCTACTTTCTTCTTTTTGAAAAAACCTACTGTTTTTTCTAAAAAGTGTGGAAATGGAACCATATCCGCATCCATTGTGACAATTAGATCTCCCGTAGAATGTGCCATCGCATGATTAAGGTTCCCTGCTTTCGCATGTTTATTGTCAGGACGAATCATATAATGCACCGAGAATTCCTCAGCAAGCTTCTTTATCTCTTTCCTTTTCCCATCATCGCAAATATAGATGTTGAGAAGTTCTTTCGGATATGCTAGATTAGTGCATCCAGCAATTGTCCGCTTTAAGATTGTAGCAGGCTCATTGTAGGTTGCGATAAAAATATCCACAGAAGGAAGCTTATCAAACCCATCCAACGATGATTTCCTTTGAGGAACCGGTTTCCAAAGAAGTATATAAAACACAATAATTTGGAGAAAACCGATTACCTCCGTTACGATCAGCAAAATACCGATTGCTATACTAAATGGATCAGATGAAGGCAAGGTAAAAAACAAACGCCATATGATATAGAGTGCATTTGTAAGTAAACAAATGATAATAAGTGGCTTTTTTACAAGTCCAGTTACTTTACTTCCCAAAAATAATAGGATAATAATGGGCAATATAATAAAAGGATAATAATCATACAAGAAATCAAACATGTGTATTAGTCCCCCTGATGTTGTCCTATATAAAATTATTCTCTTATTATATATTATTATTGCATCTATAACATTATGAAATTATTAGGTGATTACCATTCTTGGAATAAGAAAAAGGAAAATGGTTATGAAAGATTAGGAATAGTAGGCATCAAGAAGAAAATAGCGATTCAGTAAATGATTGAATCTTTATAATGGGACTCAAATAACTACTAAAATGAATACTATGTTTCAATTTACCTTTAATTGGTTAAACCAATAATACTAAATAGGAAGAGGTGGACGGATGAAGGCTAGCGGCTGCTTCATGAGTATTATCATAAGTATTGGATTAACCATTTTGCTTAATATCATTCTTTGGTTCGTATTCGGTTCTCCATTTATCATATTTCGATAAGCACAAGTATTAAAAATAAAATAATCAAGGAAATTTTCAGAGCGAATAAAAACTTTTCATGATAAGACAAAAAGCCTTGCAGAAAAACTACGCAAGGCTTTTATACTTTAAAACAGTGATGGTCAGGCACCCTTCGTTTATGCTTTTACGTAACCCGATTCAGTCCCATTAAGCAACGATTGAAATCTAGAACGAAGATAATGGTATACTCCATCTTCATCGCATGTGAATTCGGTTACGTCAACAGCTAAATCTTTAATGAAATCTGGTGCATTTTTCATCGCCACAGGAAATTTAACAAATTTAAGCATCGGTATATCATTGTTACTATCACCAATTCCCATCGTTTCTTCCTCTGACAAATTAAATCGTTTTAACATCTGTTGAATGCCTGTAGCTTTGTTCACATTCGCAACCATTAATTCAACATTATGATCCGAAGATGTAGAGATAGTAAAGTCTATTTCTTTCTTTAATTGATTTAGTTCATTAATCCATTGATTAATATGCTCCTTCGTTCTTGCAAAGAAATAAAATTTCGAAAATTTCGTTCCCTCTACCTTATCCTTCCAGTCTATGTTTTTTTCTATTGCTTGTTGACGGGACATCCATTCATTAATTCCGACACTATCTGGCTTCGGCTCTCTCATTTCTTCTTCCATATACTGTTTATCTTGTTTTAATGTTATACGAGATGCCTCATATGGGAAAAGCTCATAATAAACCTTACTATTTCTTGCCTTCTCAATAACGGTTTCCACCAATCCAATATCAAGAGAATGTTCGAATAATACTTCATCTCCTACATACCCAGTCATCCCATTCGAAGTAACCATCCCATCCACTTCAAAACCTGGTGGTACTACCTTCTTTATTTCATTAATCGCTCTGCCTGTAGCGATAAAAACGTATATTCCCTTTTTTCGCAAGTCATCAATGATTTCTTTTGTATGAATACTTGCCTCATTATAATGATTTAATATCGTCCCATCCATATCTAAAAAAATTGCCTTAGGCTGCAACACTACTATTCCCCCCTAGTTTTTATAAAGAATTTACTTTCTCCAGTATACACGTTGCCTTTTTTAATCTCCATGTGAAAATTTGTTATTATGGATTTTACTGGATAAAGTAAACTTCCATCAGTGGGGGTTTTTCCTCATCCCCCACTGATGGTTAGTTGCACTTATCGGACCTTTACGGGCAGTTATCCCCCACCTCGATTTCTCGGCATCTTGAGTGAGGTGGGGGTCTTACTGCCCGTTAAGAGTGGGATAAATATACCTCCAAAATATGCGAAAGCGCGGTAGAAACTCTGTGTCTACAATCTTAGACTTAATTAATCTAATCTTCCATCTATTGAGGCTGCCTACAACACCATCCTTAACTTCTCCACCGCCCCCTTCTTCCAGCCCTTAACAGCAGATAGCGAAACATTCTCTTTTTCGGCAATTTCTCTAATGGTCATCTGATGGATGATCGTGTAGATGACCCATTTGGTTTGGCAGTCTGTTAACGGTTTGCACAGTTGTCTAATGGCATATTCTTCTTCCGTATAGAGGCTTGGGCTTTCTATCATCAACCAAAATTCTTCTTCTGGATGCACATGTCTTTCTTGGTCTTTTGTTTGTTTTTTTAATTCATCAACAAATCGTCCCCACATATGTCGGTAGAGGTAGCTGCTGTATTTTCCTTTCTCTGGCTGATAAGTATTGGTTGCTTCCCATATACTAATTAATCCAATCTGAAAGAATTCTCCCTTATTTTTGTAAATAGATAGTTTATTGATCATATGTTGAATCATCGGGGAATACTGTTCGACCAACTCTTCAAAACTAGCAAGTTCCATTTTCCTATCCTTCTAGAAAAGCGCTTTTCTTGTTATTCCTAGGTACGTTCTAAATTACAGGAAAAAGAAAAGACGAGCGAAAGCAGAAACGCTACGTTTAACGGAAAAAGGAGAAAAATAAAACGCAAATTCGCTGTAAACGTAATAAATGGACAGATGAAATTGCAAGAACAGCAAGAAAAAACCTTAAAAAGGAGAAAAAAGTGGTTAAACAAGGTATTTTTAACTAATTGTCACATTTTGTTAACAAATTCATTTCTATAAAATGTAGAAATTTTTCCATTTTATCAGATAATAACTATATAGATAAAAAGAACTATTAATTGGAGGGGAAAAGCTTATGACAATTTCAGTAGGGAAACAAATTAGAGAGGCGAGAAGGAAAAGGAATTTATCATTGGCAAAACTAGCAGAAAAGACGAATATCACACCTAATCATTTAGGAAAAATTGAACGGGGAGAGGTAAAGCCATCCTATCATACTATTAGTGTTTTGTGCATAGTACTCCAGTTTAATCCCTTAGATAGTTTATTAAGAAAAGAGAAAAAAAGGATGAAGTAGATTGTAATGAGTAGGCGTACAAGTAATATTATCTGAATTTTCAAAAATAAATAAACTAACCTATTGCTTTATGTAAACTTTTAGAAATACTTATCCTTTTAACAAGCTAACACTGAAATCTTTTTATCTTAGATCACTAGATCACAAAATACGAACAAAAAAGGAGCTAATATGACCACTATCTTATCCGATTATGATATCAATGAAAAAACAATGGCGCTTTTGCCAGCATTCCATCACGAATACGATACGATTGTATTAGAAGTAAATCAAATACTGTTTGTTAAGCAAACAGCCCTAAAGCTGATTGAAAAAGCTGCCATAAAAGGCGGAGCCGACTACAGAGGTCGTCGAACGTATGTAATTTACCTGCTTGGTGAAAAAAACAAAATTCCGATTCCAATTAACGAGACAAAACAAATTTACGCCTTTCCAACCAAGTCTCCCAGTCATATAAACTGCTCTTGGATTTTCTTCCACCATGTTGAATGCATCCAAAAGCCAAACCATTCTACTCCTAAAGAATTCCGCTCTATCGTTGTTTTTAAAAATGGTCAAGAGCTTCCAATAAAAGAATCTCCGTATACCCTTGATAAACAAATGTACCGAACATGGAAGTGTATCAAGGATTTAGGTGGGGATGATCCTTCCATTTCTATCAGTTGAAAACTTGAGATTTACTTTTTCATCTTTTAACACTATTTTAGTTTTTATTATATTGCTTCTTGTCCTTAAAATAATTCCAATCTATTAACATACAACGATTCATCATTTTTTCAAAAACAAACGCTACAGATTGTGAATTGACTATTTTCCCAATTAAATAATGGAAAAATAGAGGGCTTCTGCCAGCGTATGATAGTGTATCTATCATTTAATCGAGCTGAAAATGAGACGTGCATAGGAAGTAAAACGCCAACTCTGTCCCTTAAGTATTCACTGAACTGTCTAAGAAAAGCACAAGCGCCCTTGCTCATCGACGAAAAAAGCTGGACTGAATCGAGTGAGATAAAGGAAACACGATGAGCGTTAGCGAATCGATTGGATAGGCTTACACTTTTTATCCCACTCTTAACGGGCAAAGACCCCCACCTCGGGGATGCCGAGAAATCGAGGAAGCTAGGTGGTGGATAACTGCACGTAAATATCCGATAAGTTCAACTAACCATCGGTGGGGATGAAGAAAACCCCCGCTGATGGAAAGGTTCACTTTATCGTTATTTATTTTTTCATTTGGATTTCATTTTATATTTTGGGGGAAAATATAATAGCAAAGTTAAATGAAGAATTGTTAAAAAGATAGAATTTGTTTGTTCTAGATGATAGTAATGGAATAAAGAGTTATACTCTCTTGTTAGGAGAGATAACTCTTTATTAAATGAGGAGAGGCATGAAGGTCATTGGGAGTTCATAAGAAAGGGATCTATGTAGGCTATCCTTTCCTATCTCCTAATATATATATTCCTCTTTTTCATCCTCAAGCGGAAAATAATCCGGATATTTCTCTATTATTTCTCTATAAGTGCCGCTATCTTTATTCCTCAGTGGATTGAAGCAAGCTTTATGCGTTAACGTATTACCTATATCCATATTTAGTTCATCCCCTAAACTAAAGGGTTTCCTACATACCGGACAATAAATTAATCGGTCATAGTATTTTAATCGCTTTAGCAACCTAACAGTTAACATATAATCCCTCCTCCTTTTATAAGAAGAGTTCTTGTTCATAGGTGAATATTCCTGTTAGTTCACAAAATGATCATAAAAAATCTTTCTTTTCAATTACTAAAAAGATGCTTCATATAGATAGCTAAATTCCCTAGATATTCTTTTAAAGCTAGATTAACATTGGTTAAGTTAGAAGGAACAAATTTGTTTGCATATAAGCTGCTAGTTAAACTTGCTAAATAATCGGTTGGATATGGTTGAACGGTTATGCCTATTTGGGAAAAATTCTTTACAGATCGATCCATATGAAAGGCTGAAGTTACTAAAATAGGACGTTTGAAACCTTTTTCCAACAATATCTCTTTGGAATTTTGTGCGTTTTCCGCCGTATTTAAGCTTTTATTTTCCACATAAATTTTTTCTGATGGAATCCCTAAACCGATTAATTGTCGTTTGGCAATTTCCGCCTCATTGCCGTAATCTTCGAAAACCTGTCCACCGGAAACAATAATGGGCAAGCCAGTAAGACGATAAAGCCTCGCTGTGGTGATTAAGCGGTTAGCAGCAGATCCTCTTAGCTGTCCTTCCCCATCGATATCTGGTACTCCACTAACGGCGCCAGCACCTAACATAATAATAACATCCCCTTTTATTTCATTAGGCTGTTTATAGTTGTTTTCTAAGGATCTTATTAAAAGATCACCTGTTAATGGGATGGAAAAAATATATACAATGAATGTAAGGAGCAGCATTATTTTAAAGTAAGAAACTTTCTTATAAAAAAACCAAATACTAAGCAATAATAACAATGTTATAAATAATCCTGGAGGAAGCAAAAAGCCATAAATAATTTTTAATAGATATAACAAATGGTACACTTCCTTTTATTTGTAAATATTTTGGTGATTACTCTATTAAATCTATCCTATACTACTTGCTCTATTTTTTATTACTTTATTATAACGAATAGTCCCTATGACCAAAAGTTAGAGTTTTTTATACAGAAGAAGGAGAAATAAACAATTTGTTGAATCATTAGATTTATTTTGTTTGGAAGAGTTTTTCCTAAAAACATATTGTAGAACTAAGACTTTCATCCTTTATCGTGGCATAAGTCCGTCTCTCCATTTAAGAACAAAAGCGCAAGCGCCTTGATCATCGCCGTACAAACTGGAAAGGCTTCGACTGAGATAAAGGAAACACGATGAGCGATAGCGAATCGATGTTGACTTATCGTAGGGAGACGACCTGAAGTTTGATAGGCGATAGGCGCTGGAGCTGGACGCGGACCAAACTGCTAAGTTATCCACAACTCTATCTCGTTTATAATTTCCTAGACGACAATAAAGGAAGAAGTTTCTGGGAATATCCTCAAAATATCCCCAAAAACTTCTTCCTTTTTATAGGCTGTGGTATTTCTTTATAAATATTTTTATCTTCTATCAACAGCTCTGCATTTTCTGTAAATAGGTAGACATAGTCGGTACCAAATACTGCTTCGATTTCGTCGAATGCCTGCCTCACTTTAAAGGTTCGGGTTGTGGTATTATGGGCATCGGATGCGATGAAATGAGTTAAATTCGCTTCGATTAGCTGTTCAGAAAATTGTTTTACCTTTTTGCCAAAGGAACCGCAGACACTTGCTGCTGTTACTTGTGTCAGTGCGCCGTTTTGGACAAGCTTGTACATTAATTCTGGTTTTTCCTGCAGTTCTTTATTTCGCTCAGGATGGACGATAATGGGAATGATGCCTTGTGTCTGGATATCGTATAGCAGTCTTTCTGCATATCTCGGTACAGAAGAGGATGGGAATTCAATAAAAAGATATTTCGTATGGTTCAGTGTCAGTATTTCTCCTTTTTGATAGTCTTCCAATACTTCTCCAAAGATGCGTACTTCTTGTCCCGGCAAGATGGTAAGCGGCATGTTTTCTTGTACAAGCACCTTATTTAACGCTTCAACACCTTGCAAAATCTCTTCTTTTTTGTTGTTGTATTGATTGTTTCGATGATGAGGTGTCGCGACAATCGTTTTAATGCCTTCTTCCGCTGCAGCTTTCGCCATCGCTAAACTATCCTCTATTGTTTTTGCCCCATCATCTATACCGGGCAATATATGACAATGAATATCAATCATTATTCAAGTTCCCCTCCCTTTTTCCTATTATTCTATTATACTATTTATTTTAGAAAAAACGCAGCAAATCTATTTATCCCACACTTAACGAGCAGTAAGACCCCCACCTCGGGGATGCTGAGGAATCGAAGAAGCTAGGTGGGGGATGAAGAACCCCCCCAATGATGGAAAGGTTCACTTTATCGAAGTGATAGTTCGCTGTTGCATAAATGTTAGATTTTTCTTTGTATCATTACTTTATCAATTATATATATATCTTAAAAGTTATTTCAAATAGATGGAAGAAATTCCTTATTGGCTGCTTATTTGGGGAATAAAAGGAGGCCTCAATGCATGGTAAAGCAAAAGAAGCCAACAAGATTCCCTGTCAGCTCCTTTCCTTCTAAAAAATCTTTTTTAACTATTGCTGATGATTTCCTTGCTTCTCATAGGACTGATTTTTGGTGCCTGTCCCCCCATTCATTAAAGCATTACTATACTGGGGGGCAGACTCCAAAATTTATTCTTGATGGGCAAACTCGCGTTGGAATCTAGCATCTTGTAAAATACGTTCCATACGCTCAAAATGCTCTGTCTCATCTACAATCAAATCTTCTAATTTAATAGCCAGCTCTTTTAAGCCCAATTCTTCCGCTTGTTCAATACGAGTTTTATATCGTTGAATCGTATCTTGTTCTGCTTTGCGTGCTTCCATAAGCATATCCTTTAATTCCGTCACTTGTTTAACAGGAGCCGGAGTTGTTGTTGGTGTACCACCATATGTGGAAATTTTTTCAGATAAGTACAGTGCATGACCTTGTTCGTCAGGGATCTCTTTTTCAAAAAATGGTTTGAACATTTCATAGTGAATCCCCTTAATAGTCGCTGCATAATATGTATATTGAATAACAGCAGCATACTCATTAGCAAGATCTATATTTAAATCATCGATCAGCTCTTTCATTTTTTGTTCCATAAAAAAATCACCCTTTCGTTTTTCTATATTTAATAAGTACCCGTTATAAAAAGGGATAAACATTGAAGCTGGTTCCCCGGTACATTCAAGCATCACCGTACTAGGAGGGCAGACTCCAAAATCAGAACCACTTACTCCCTTTGCATGATCGTATTTTCCCCATAGCCCCTGTTCAGAACAACACGTATACATATAGCCAAATTTGCCAATTGCAAAAGCAGGTAAATATTGTATTAATTGATTTTGTATTGACAGGACCTAATAAATCACTTATTATCTTTGATGTTATAATGAATACGCTTTGAGTGGGAGTAGTAAAAGATTGATTCGTTAGGTTAAGAGAGCTGCGGGGTGGTGAAACGCAGTCCAATGACACTTTGAACTTGTCCAGGAGCGGTAAATTAGTAAAAGATAAATAAAAGCCTTTGTTTTCTTTTCCTAATTTAACGGTTTACCTTCGTTACAAGGTATTAGTATAGTTACATGTACTAGTAAAGGTGAATTCTAATGCGTTAGAATTAATAAGAGTGGTACCGCGGTAAGTTAAATCTCATCGTCTCTTATCTTATATTTATATATATATAAGATAAGAGACGATTTTTTTTTGGAGGGAGAAAGAAATTGAGTACACAACAAGACAAGACATTAAAACGCACAATGACTACACGGCATATTATGATGATGGCATTGGGCGGTGCAATCGGAGCAGGATTATTTAAAGGAAGCAGTGTAGCAGTCGATATGGCTGGTCCAGCTGTATTACTTGCTTACCTCTTAGGAGGAATGATCTTGCTTTTCATTATGCAAGGCATCGCTGATATGACAATTAAAAATAGACAAGCAAGAACATTTCATGATCTTATTAAACCAGCCATTGGATCCTACCCAGCTTATTTCTTAGACTGGATTTATTGGAAAATGTGGGTATTAAACATTGCGGCAGAAGCGATCGTTGCTGCTTTATTTTTACAATACTGGTTTCCTCAGTACCCTATTTGGGCATTAGCTCTCATTATTTCGGTTGCTGTTACGATAGTAAATTTATTATCGGTAAAAATATTTGCAGAAACAGAATATTGGCTAGCTCTTCTTAAAATCAGTGTCATTATTATTTTTATTATTGCAGGTTTATTTTTAATGTTTATTACTACCGGCAGCCATGAAGCGGTTGGTGTATCTAATTTAACAAAACATGGTGGATTTTTCCCGAATGGAATAGGCGGTTTAGTTACTGCCATGTTAGTCGTTATTTATTCATACGGTGGAACTGAATTGATTGGAGTGACATTAGGGGAAACGAAAAACCCGGAAAAGGTAATACCAAAAGCTGCTCGTGGCACATTAACACGAATTGTCGCTTTCTATCTATTGCCATTCTTTATTATTGTCAGCCTTATTCCTTGGAATCAGGTAAATAAGGCAGCAGAAAGCCCTTTTGTTACAGTCTTTCATTTATTAGGCATTCCTTACGCGGCTGATATTATGAATGGTGTTATCTTATTAGCACTTATTTCATCCATGAATTCTGGATTGTATGCCTCATCCCGCGTTATTTATACACAATCAGTAGATGGCACTATTGCCAAGATATTCAGTAAGTTATCGATAAAAAAAGTACCAACCTATGCAATTTTACTATGTACTTCTTCTCTTTATATCGGTGTATTAATTTCTATTATTGCAGGGGAAAATACATTTAATTACTTAATGGGGTCATTAGGCTATACCGTTCTTTTCATTTGGTTAATCATTGCCACGGCTCATTTTAAATCAAGGATGAAACAGAATAGTACGGAGAAAAGGAAATTCCCAATCACTACCCTTATCGCCATTATTTTCTTGTTGGCCATATTAGTTGGTGTTATTATGACAACAAAAATAATGATTACCTTCATTACACTAACAATCTATTTAGTAATTACTGCTTTTTATTTTATAAAAAAGAAATAACAAAAAACGATACAAGTACTTATAGCGATTCTTTAAGTGCTTGTAGCTATATAAACGTCAAATAGTCCCCACCTCCACATCCGGCTGGGGGCTATTTGACGTTTACTCATCAGCAGGGAGAGTCATAAGGAGTCGTGATGTTAAAGTCAAAAGTCCTTCTTACAACATACTAATTATTATGTTTATCATTTTGCAGTGCTTGTCGCCATTGTTTTTCACTATCGCTCTAGTAAAATACCAATTATTAACTGTAAATAATTGCAATAATTTTTACAGAGGTTTACAATTAATGCGGTAGTACATCCTACATATAGACGGGGGTTTTATTATGACCAAAGTAGCAATTATAACAGGATCTGCAGGTGGACTTGGGAAGGGAATAGCTAAACTCTTAGCTAAAAACGACTTTAGAGTAGTACTTCACGATATTAATAATGAGTTACTTCAGTCTGCTTTAGAAGAATTTAAATCGGAAGGCTTTGAAGCAATCGCTGTTGCAGGTGATGTTTCAAAACGCGAGGATCAATTCCAATTAGTTTCAAAAGCGGTAGAACAATTCGGAAGATTAGATGTATTTGTCAACAATGCCGGCATCGATGCCGTTACCCCACTATTAGAAATTGATGAAAAACAATTAAATCGTTTATTTTCCATAAATGTTAATGGGGTAGTATTTGGAACACAAGCCGCGGCTCAACAATTTATTAAACAAGGGTCAAAAGGGAAAATTATTAATGCTTGCAGTATTGCAGGGCATGAATCATTTGAAATGCTAGGCACTTACTCCGCTACCAAACATGCTGTAAAATCATTTACACATGTTTCTGCAAAAGAACTAGCGAAGCATCAGATTACAGTAAATGCTTACTGCCCTGGTATTGCTAAAACAAAAATGTGGGATCGTATTGACGAAGAGATGGTAAAATACGATAAAAACCTAAAACCTGGTGAAGCATTTGAAAAATACTCAAGCGGTATTGCTTTAGGTCGTTATCAAACACCAGAAGATGTAGCGAATCTTGTCAATTTCCTAGCTTCAGATGCATCCGATTATATTACAGGTCAAGCTATCTTAACGGATGGTGGTTTAGTTTATAGATAAAATTCAACTAACCACCAGTGAAGGTTTTTCTTCATCCAACACTGATGGTTAGCTGAACCAATGAATGCTACAGATGAGGTAGCATGGGCAATAAAAACCTACCATCGCATCATACGAAATCCGCACGTCCATCTGCACTTGTCAATCCTTCAAACCTTTTAATCCACTATTTAAAATCCACTAGCTTGCTAAACTTTCATTCGTTGTTTCTATGCTTTTCTTTATTCTGATCTTGCCAGCAAAACCTCCTAGTATTTCTTGTAGGAGAGTATCGCATAGAAAGAAAGGACGCCCTAGATGGGGATGGGGTGAAGATTATATCTTTTTCAGCAGTGACACCCCGAAGCTCCTCAAAATTTGTTGAAGATTCATAGATTGTAAGTGCAACTGCTGAATTGTTGTGTTTGTTTGTTTCTTATTGAATTTTTGTTATCCTAGTCCTTAAAATTTGCAGAGAAAGGCAATTACAACTATTAATTCCTTTGTCTTTTTTTGAGGGTCTGACCCATAGACAAAAAAGAACAAAAAGAAAGAAGCACAACAATTAAGCTGTTGCACTTCTCGTAAATGAAAATTCGATACTTTGGATAGTCCCTATGACCTTGTGTTACTCTGCTGGAAACAATTCTGTTGATAAATATCTTTCACCTGTATCAGGTAGTAGGACGACAATTGTTTTGCCTGCATTTTCTGGTCGTTTTGCGATTTGAACGGCTGCAAATGCTGCTGCACCTGATGAAATACCTACAATTAGGCCTTCATTTCTTGCTAATTGCTTAGCTGTTTCAAAAGCATCCTCATTTGAAACAGTATAAATTTCATCTACTACAGATCGATTGAAATTATCTGGTACAAAGCCTGGTCCAATTCCTTGAATTTTATGTGGAGCCTTTGAACCACCAGATAGAACTGGAGAGCTAGAAGGTTCTACTGCAATAACTTGCACAGAACTTTTTTTCGATTTTAACACTTCTCCTACTCCACTAATCGTACCACCTGTTCCTACTCCACCTACAAAAATGTCTACTTCTCCATTTGTATCTTTCCAAATTTCTTCTGCTGTTGTTTTTTTATGAATTTCTGGGTTGGCTGGATTCTTAAATTGTTGAGGAATATAAGAATTAGGAGTTTCCGCAGCCAATTCTTCTGCCTTTTTAATCGCACCAGGCATACCATCAGCTGCTGGTGTTAAAACTAGCTCCGCCCCTAAAGCAATAAGTAATTTTCGACGTTCAATACTAAAGCTTTCAGGAAGGGTAATAATGAGTTTGTACCCCAATGCTGCTGCTGCAAATGCTAAGGCAACGCCAGTGTTACCACTTGTAGGTTCAATAATAACCGAATCTTTATTAATTAACCCCTTCTCTTCTGCATCTTTAATCAGCGCAAGTCCAATTCTATCTTTTACACTTCCAGCGGGATTAAAATACTCTAATTTGGCAATAATTCTAGCTCCAACATTGTTCGTTTCATTAAATTTCACAAGCTCTAGCAAAGGTGTATTCCCAATAAGCTGAGTTAAATTAGTCGCAACATTTTCTAGTTTAGTTACCATTTTCATTCCTCCAACAATTTTAATCCCGATTTACCTTATCGGATAAATAAACTTTACTACTATTTGGGAAAAAAAACAAGTATGAGTTTTTAAAATTTTTTATGTTCTTTCACAGTGACGTCCCGAATATTACCGAAACTTATCGAAGGTTGATAGATTGCAAGTACAATAGTTGGATTATCGTTGTGCTTGGTTGTTTTTTATTAAACTTTTATCATCCTAGTCCCCAAAAGCTCTGATTTCAGCCCCTCATCGAATCAGAATTCACCATTGCATCAAACTCTTTCCACTTCCTGGCGGGCCACTCATAAGTACATTATGCTCCCCAGCAGCAGCAATTTCTAGTGCTCGTTTCGCTTGTTCATGCCCGATCACATGACAGAAATCCTTTTGATGAGAGTCAACATTTTGTGACAGTTGCTCGATTGGAGAGGCACAGGGATGCAAGAATAAACTTTCTTGACCTTCGATCTGCTGGGAATACTAGAAACTTTAACAATCATACATCCGCCTCCAATTTAAAATTTTTAAATAACAGCAACATAAGAAGTAGGATTCATTTAAAATAAATACATGGAGATAAAAAATAAAGAGGAAATCCATTGAGGTTTAAAACAGGAGCGTTCCCTTTTAGAACATAGGAACGAAAAACACTACTATTCTACAAAATAAGCCAAAATCCTGCCATGACATTACAAAAAATGGATTAAAGAAAGAAGCACAACAAATCCAACTATCGCACTTCTAATCTATCAATATTCGACAAATCTCGAGGCACTTCGGGTCGTCACTGTGACCTAATCTTAATATTTCTAGCACGATTTGAGATTTAAACTCTGGTGTATACCGATTTCTTTTTGTCATAAACCTACTTTAGCATCTCCTTATTTCGTGTCTAGATTTATGGGTCCATTATACTTCTTTCTTAGAGCACTATTGTCTAAACCATCCTTTCATTTATTTCTTATTTATATTATTCCGATAGGGTTAGTATAAATCATCATTCTTCCATTGTATAATCAGCATTATTAAAGTTACACTTTAATAATTCTCATACAAAAGTCTGGAGCCTGCCCCCCATCGCATTAAAGCATCACCGTAGTGGGGGGCAGGCTCCAGAACCATATATTATTATCTATTTATAGCGAACAGAACCGCCGTTTACTGGGAATTCTGCGCCGTTTACATAGGCAGCTTTATTGGATGCTAAAAAGAGTATAACATTTGCAACTTCTTCTGGTTTTCCAATAGAACCGCGGGGAATTTTACGAACTTCTTTTGCAAAATAAGAGACCGCTTCTTCCCGTTCTTTATTAAATTTCTCAGCTAACATATCTACCATGCCGCCTGGTTTGTTCCACATGCTTGTTCTTGTTGGACCAGGTGATACAACGTTAACACGTATTTCATCACCAAATTCATTGGCAAGTGCTTGTGTTAAATTTAACACGGCCGCCTTACTGGCACTATAATCGATTGCAAAGTCATCAGGTACGTGTCCGCTTTCTGATGCAATATTAACAATGCTTGCTCCTGCTTGTTTTCGTAAATATGGAATAGCTTCTTTTGTTAGTCGTGCAACAGCAAAAACATTTGTTGCAAATGTTTTTTCCCAATCTTCATCGGTTACATCTAAAAAACTTTCTTTATAGATGGCAATGCCTGCTATATTGGCAAGAATATCAATTTTTCCAAAATGTTTAATAGCAGCATCTATTAATTTTTTACTCTCATTTTCCTTTGTTAAGTCGATTGCTAGTGGAAGAAAAGTATCGCTATTTGCTAAATCCTTTATATCGTCTACATTTAAGCTGGCAGCTACCACTTTTACCCCTTCTTGTAATAATGCCTTTGTCGTAGCAAGACCAATTCCATCATTTGCGCCTGTTACAATAGCGACCTTATCTTGTAAACCATAACTCATATCGTTTCCATCCCCTTTAAATGTTCATCTCTAATGCATGTTTCCTGTTATCAGAGTAAATAAACATATTGTGGGAATTTGCTTACTTAATTGCACCCATAACTATTATCAATCTTCTTTCTCTTCTTCTATTCTTCCATATGTATATCGTGTTCTCCTAGATAAATAGGACCGTTTGCATGGTCAATTCTGATGGGCCATTCATATGGAACTGCTAAGCGTCTTGCAACACCTCTCCAAAATCTAATTGACTCCGTTTCAAAGTCTTGAAACTCTTTTAACAGTTCTTTATAAGACACACCATCAAATTGTATATTCATTTCTTGTAATCGCATGAAAGCCGTATATCTAATTTCAAGCTCTGCTGCCTTTTCCATCTCTTCTTCCGTTGCCTCCCCAATAATGGTTCCTGGAGGGGGTAAAATAGCATATATATTATCTACTTCAGCTTCAGTTTCTTGTGCGGAAATCATTTTATTTAGAATCCGATTAAACATAAATTCAACTCCTAATAGTAAGTATATTTTATATATTAGACTGTTTTTACTCCAATCTAATTCCATACTCAACTAGCTTAACCCTATTATAACATGCGGAAAATAAGCTACCATAAAGCAGTATACATTTTAATTTGGGAGCCTAATTTGGGAGCCTGACCCCCAGTACGGTGATGCTTTAATGCATTGGGGGTCAGGCTCCTAAATTCTAGGAGAGGATGGTTTTTTGCTTACATAACTCGGCGGGAATACCACCCGCTATATGGTGCGACATTGCTCAGTCGCTCTCACTGTGACCTAAAGTTAGTCCATAGCTCCGTTCATTGAAATGTTTATCCTATCTAGGTCTAGTACTGGATTATTCGAGAAAATAATCTTGAACACAAAAAGAAATAACCATCATCCTATATCAGAAACATGGTTATTCCTATTTTTGTCCTCCCAAGAGAGACAAATTATCCAATTGTCTTTGCTAGGGGTCTGCCCCCATAGCCTTTCTTTTTTTCTTTATATCATTGATTGTGTCCATTTTGTTTTTTCAGGCTCTGTTTCGATCAGAACTTCCCCGTTCTTAAATACAAATCTGCATTTAGGCTGACGAAAGAAAAGATCCCTAATATTCTTTACAGGGTAGGAAACGAATGTAGCTGGTAATCCTATTTTTATTCCATATGTCTCTTTAATAGAAAATGCATCAGCGCCATTAGACGTTATCATATGATAGATATGAGTTAATTCTTCACTTCCTGTCATATGGGCTAAATGAATCGCCATATGGGCTGCCTGCAGTATATTCCCATTTCCAAAAGGATAAAAAGGCGTTTGTATGTCATCATGGGCGATGCAGACATTTATTCCTCCTTCTGTTAACTCTTTAATTCTTGTAATACCTCTTCCCTTCGGATGGGCATCCATTCTTCCTTGCATAGTGCTATTAATCAAAGGGCAGCATACAATAGTAAGCTTTGCTTTTTTCACTAATGACATAACTTTTTGCGCATACGCATCCGAATAATAAAGCAGGGCATTTGCATGGCTAGCGGCAACTCTTCCCTCCATCTGCTCTTTTATTGTTATACTTGCAACTACTTCTAAAAAACGAGAATGTTCATCATCAGTCTCGTCACAGAAAATATGTACGTCCTTCCCATATTCCTTTGCCACTGAAAATGCAAATTCCAAAGATTTTACTCCATCCTCTCTTGTATACTCAAGATGTGGAACAGCACTTACAGCATCAGCGCCTCGTTTTACTGCTTCGATAAGTCTTTCTCTATTAGCAGAACAGGAAATCAACCCATCTTGAGGAAACGCAATAACTTGCAAATCAACAAAAGGCTGAAGTTGTTTTTTCAAATCCAAAAGTGCAGTTAATGCCGTTAAATTGGGATCAGAAATATCAACAGCAGCTCTAATATGCAATGCACCATATTCCATGAGCATTTTTATAGCCGCAGCGGCTCTTTTTTTGACATCATCCTCCCTTAAAGATTGCTTTCTTTTTGACCAAATTTCAATTGCTTCACTTAAGGTGCCGCTATTATTAGAAGTTGATTCGCCTGCTGTCAGCACTGTATCTAAATGTGTATGCATTTCTACTAAAGGAGGCACGAGTAAACTTCCCTCTAAATCAAATTCTTCCTTTCCAATAAGCTGCTCTGTTGAAATAGATGCAATGACACCATCTATAATACCGATATTCAAAAGATCCTTTTGAAGTGGCAGCTGAGCATTTTTTATTACTTTCTCAAACATATATTTGACACCGAACCTTTCTGAAATATATCTGTTCTCAAACAAAAACCTAGTCTTTTCCTATTACACTTGATAATTGGTTTAAACGTTCGTTTTCAAACCGATGATCAGAAAACATGCAGCTTATCCATTCACCATTATGAAAAATCCTGCGAGTAGGAGACAGATTTGCAAAAAGATCATACATATCTTTTGCGTCAAAAAGAACAAAGCTAGCTGCATTTCCTTCCTTTATTCCGTATCTGTGATCATTAAATAAAAATGCCGGTGTACTTGTCATCATTCTTAAAACGGCTAAGAGCTCTTTTTCACTTGCTAAGTGAGCGGTATATGCAGTCAAAAGTCCAATTTGCAGCAAATCTCCTCTCCCAAATGGATGAAAAGGATCATTGACATTATCGGAGGCTGTTGCAAGCATAACACCTCGTTGAAGCATCTCTTGCACCCTTGTAATTCCTCTTCGAATTAGCCCTTTATCTCCTCTCCCCTGCAAATACATATTTGCTCCAGGCAATGTAGCTGCTCCGATTTGCTGAATTGCCATATCTTCTATTATTTTAAATGCTTTCCTCTCTTCCATTGCCGATAAAGAACACAAATGTCCTGTCATTACTCTTCCTTGAAAATCCCATCTTTTTGTATTTTGAATTATCTGTTCAATTGTACAAACATTAGGATTATCCTGTTCATCCACATGCAAATCAATAAATTTATGGTGCTTTACAGCAAGTTGGAATAAATAGTCAATATCTTCTTTTGCCTTTGGCGACAAATGGGGTGCACCGCCAATACCATCAATCCCATAAGATATTGCTTCCTCGATAATTTCTAGGTCCTCTCGGCTTTTGGATGAAATCTCTGAAAACATTGGGACAATTTGCAAGTCAATAAATGGTTTCATCAATTCCTTCGCTTCGAGAACTGCTTGTAAATTGCTCAACGCAACCTTCGGCGAAATATCCAATTCAAAGTTCACATGTGTACGAATACGAGTAGTTCCATAGGATAAGGATTGAAGCGCTGATTTTATCACTCTATTTTTTATTTCTTCATAAGTAAAATCAGCAGCTTTTTGACTATAGTTTAAAATAGCCTCTTGCAAGGTCCCTGATTTATTAGGAACCATTTTGAGAGAAAATGCTTTATCTAAATGGGTGTGGATATCAACAAAAGAGGGAAGAATTACCCTCCCCTCCAAATCTATCTTTTTTTGACTTTTCCAATCCACCGAAAAACCTTTAGAAAATTTCGGGATATTTAATATCCTTTTTTCCCCTTGTTTCTTTACTTTGGAAAAAACTCCATTCTTGATGGTGAGTGTATAGAAATGTTGACTGTCTAATATTGGAATGCTAACATTATATAATTGGATTTCTTCCATAATTATTCCCCTAGATATTTAGTTGTATATAGTTTTGACACATCTTCCTTCTTTTTAATGATTCCTAAATCTATTAGTTCCTCTTGAAGTTTTGTCCAGCGCTCTTTAGACATATATCCAAATCCATGTTCTTTTGCATCCCCGCCGAAGATTAAGTCTTTTTCGGTTTTTGCTCCATATTCCATTACATCTAAGGATAAATCTGGATTTTTTTCTTTTAAAAATGGATTAATTTCATCCGAATTATCACGATAATAATTCCATCCTTTAACAGTCGCTTTCATAAAGGATTCCACAAGCTTCGGATTGTTTTTCAAAACATCCTCTGTCGTAAAAATAACGTTCGCATATGTTTCAAAACCAGAATCATGAATATATAGGTAATTTGTTTTCACACCTTTTTGATCCAATACAAAAGGTTCAGAAGTTACATATCCTTGTGTCACGGAATTTTTGTTATCAATAAATGTAGATAAAGAACCTGTATATGCCATATCTTTTACATTTAAATGATACTTTTTCTTAATATATTCCCAATAGCCGCTTCCTGGAGCAGTATAAACCGTTTTTCCTGCTAGATCTGAAAAATCTTTTACAGCTCCTTCATGAGAAATAAGGACTTGTGGACTTTTTTGGAAGATTGCACCGATTGCAACTAATGGTATTCCTTTATCTCTAGCAATTAAAATATCTTCCGCTTGCGTATAGCCAAACTGCGCTTTTCCAGATGCTACAATTTGAGTAGAAGATATTTGAGGACCTCCTGGCTCAACCGTCATATCAATGCCTTCTTCTTTATAAAAGCCTTTTTTCAACGCTGCATAATTTCCCCCATGCTCCGGCTGAGCAAACCAGTTTGTAACTAACTTTGCTTTTTCCAAACCGTCGCTGGTCTTTGTCCCACTTGTCTTATCACTATTTCCGCATGCTGCAAGCATCAGTATCGCAGAAGCTGTTAATACCATCCCAATTCGTTTTCCCGCTTTCCATCTAACCATCAGCTTTTCCCCCAATATTTTTTGTAATTACCTAATAAAAATGTCTTTTCTATTTCCCTACTAAAAAATACCTTCATTTTTTTAATTATCACGTTTCATTTCTGATTCATGCCAAGATCCAAGCACCCATTTCGAAAACAAATTTACTACCAGGAAAAACAATATACCTAAAATACTAGCAGAAATCCCACAAGCAAATAAAAAAGGTGTTTCCATTTTAGTAGAAGCAACAGTTATGGCATAGCCTAAGCCTCCATCTCCTCCGCCTATTCCTGCAATATATTCCCCAACGATAGCACCAACAACCGCTAGCGTACAGGATATTTTCAAACCTGCCATTATATAGGGAAGGGCAAAGGGTATACGGACCTTCCACATAATTTTCCAATTAGAAGCTTGATATAAATGTAAAAGATTAATCATCCCTCTATCAGTTGCATTCAAGCCAACCAATGTATTGGAAAGCATCGGGAAAAACCCAATTGTAAATGCAATAATAACAATTGCATTTGCACCGGATCCGAACCAAATAACGATAATGGGTGCTATTGCAACAATCGGAATTGTTTGCAGTAGAATAGCATACGGATATAAGCTTCTTTCTAAAATTTTGGAGCTAGCCATTAAAATTGCACCAACAATTCCACCAATAACACTTAAAAGAAAACCAATGATAGATTCGGAGATTGTTCTAAAAACCGCATTTCTTAAATTCTCGCCATTTTCTATTGCTGCTGTTAAAATATCGGTTGGTTTTGGAAGCAAATATGGTGGTATTTGAAACCACACCGTACCATATTGCCAAATAAACATAAACAAAATAAACACAAGAACAGGTGGTGTCCAAATATTTAAAATTTTCCGTGAATTTTTATTACTTTTAATCTTAACAGCTTGAACTTTCGTCAATCCTTGTCGGGCTTGTTCCACGTTGTTCCCTCCTCTTTATTTATTGGCTCTGTTAAATTTTGTTGTTAATTTTAAAATGGTCAGGGAATGCACTCGTTTTCCTCGGACGAACTTGCAAGCCACCCCGATCGCACCTCGCTGCAGCGTCTTGCCAGCCCGTTTTTCCGCAGGAGTCTCGCAGATTCCCCAAATCAACAGTATCGTTTAACAGAGCCTATTTATTAAGCCTCGTTTCCTGTTTCACTGGAATTTTTCCTGGATTTAACAAATCGTAAGGATCATTTTCTTTTTTCTTCTGCAAAATTTCTTCCATTCTTAAATTATATCCACCAAAGCCTAGCAAATAAGTATGGGGATCGTTTATTTCTACTCCAACACTTCTGAAGTAATCAATTATTTCATATAATCTTTCTTTTGACTGATAAATTAATACC
This sequence comes from Niallia sp. 03133, assembly GCF_052663225.1. Taxonomy (NCBI): domain Bacteria; kingdom Bacillati; phylum Bacillota; class Bacilli; order Caryophanales; family Bacillaceae; genus Niallia; species Niallia sp. 03133. The sequence continues at coordinate 102,183 of NZ_JBQTCY010000013.1, read as the reverse complement.
GGTAAGGAAGCTGGCGTAATTTCACCTTTTATCTTTATATATTCAAAATGAAATTGTACTTCATTCCCATATTTCCCGCGTATCGCATCCATTTGTTCAAAAATTTGACCTACTTTAAAGCGTGCTTGTAAATAAGTCATGTTTTCACCATGTTTATGCGCCCATAATGTCGCATGATTCCACGTAAAATCAGATACTTTCAACCCTCTATGATATTTACTAGCAGGAATTGTCAAATCAATTGCCCCAGCATATTTCTGTATCAACTGCTTCAGTAATTCCCTTGATTTTTCTTCTAATTCCAACATGACAATCGACTTATTGGGCTGTAAATATTCTTTTAAGCCTTGGAAATGAGTTGGAATTGGCCATTCACATACAGATACAAGACGTTTCGTTACTTCTTCTATATGTGCTAACTCGTCTGCAAATTTAATTGCTTCCTTAAAAGTATGAAATGACACAATATGCTGTTCCCATTCTGTTCGATTCTCTATTGGCAAAACCGCTTCCAATACGATGCCAGTTGTACCATAGTTATGTATATATTGTTCTATTTCTTCTCCAGCTACATCAAATATTTGCGGTTCTTCTTCAACGGTCATTACCGTTACACCTAAAATGTTTTGATCCCATAAATTGCCCCATCTTATGGAGCCAATACCTCCAGATCCCCCACAAAGAAATCCTCCAACTGTTGCAGTCATAAATGTACTAGGAAAAATCCGCAATTCTTTTCCTTGTGCACGCAGACTCTTTTCTAACACACCTAGCTTCATTCCGGCTTGTACACGAACTGTTTGATCAGTAACCTCCAATAAACGGTTTAGCATCGTTAAGTCAAGTACAATTCCGCCTTTAAGAGGGATAGCTTGTCCATAGTTTCCTGTACCTGCTCCACGAATAGTGACTGGAACTTTATGATCTACCGCAAAAGCTACAATTTCTTTCACTTCATCCATAGTCGTTGGCTTCATAATGCAATCAGCAATCTTTTCTTTTAACTCTTCATAAAGAACTGGTGAATACCAATAATAGTCTTTTGATAAACGTTCCTTTACATTTTGACTGACAATTACTTTATCTTCTCCCATTAATTCCATTAATTTTTCCAGCCACATATTAACCACCACCACCTAAAATTTTAAATAATGCGAAACTTTTGCTGCAATATCACTAAACTTATGATCTGTTCTTAGTTCTGCTTCCCTTGGAAAAGGAAGGTCTACAGCTACCATATTTTCTATTTTTCCAGGACTAGGTGTCATTACTGCTATTTTTGTAGATAAATAAACCGCTTCAAATACATTATGGGTAATAAATAGAACGGTCATTTTTTCTTGCTCCCAAATTTTTAATAATTCTGCTTGTAATTTTTGTCTCGTAATTTCATCTAGCGCCCCAAAGGGCTCATCCATTAGTAATAATTTTGGTTTAGCAATCAGAGCTCTTGCTATCGAAACCCTCATTTTCATTCCACCGGACAATTCTCTTGGAAGTGCTTTCCTGTAATCTTCGAGTCCTACCATTTTTAATACTTTTTCAGCCATTTCACGCTTTTCCGCTTTCGGAATAGGCCGAAATTCTAACGGAAGCATCACATTATCCATCACATTTCTCCAAGGAAGCAGGGTTGCATCTTGAAAAACAAAGGAAACATCAGTGCTTTGTTTTTGCGCAAGACGTGGGCTTGTCCCTAAAATTTGCAGCTCTCCTTCTGTATGCTCAATTAATCCTGAAATCATTTTAAAAATCGTGGACTTTCCACATCCTGAAGGACCAACAAATGAAACAAACTCTCCTTGCTGAATATCTAAGTTAACATTTTGCACTGCCGTTTTTCCATTTGGATATACTTTATTGACATTTTTTAAATGAACAATATTCCTATTACTCGTCTGTTCGACGTCTAACACGGAAAGGTTTGAACTTTGATTCAATGAATTCTCCTCCTTTTTAAAATAATTGCAAAGGACTTTTAACGGTTGAAATGTCAAATCGAATCATTTCTTTTAATGCACTAGCTACTTGTTGACTAACGAGAGCATTTATTTTCCTTCCTTTTTCAATTGTAGCGCTTGCTGCATCTCCTGCTACACCTGTATTGGAAATGTCATTCATTACCCAGGCAAAATAGCTTGACCCTTTTAAATACAGATGCTTTGTATCCTCCGGCAATTGTACAAATTCAGTTGGACTTAAATCCATATTTACCCAAGATTCTTTTAATGCTAAAATCATGGAAGTTTCTACTTCCCCTGCATGTATGCCAAATTTTTGCTCCTTTTCAGAAATAAGTGAAGCAACAACGGAGTAGTCAGGATTTAAACGAAAAACCGTTAACCCTGTCTCAATCCGAATATCTCTTGAAATCATATTTAATAAATCGTGATTGCCACCGTGTGTATTAAAAAGCAGCAATTTCTTAAAACCACTTTGCTGCACACTCTTCGCAATATCAGTAATAACCGCTTGCAATGTGGAAGCAGACAATGTAATCGTACCTGGCATTCCTAAATGCTCTGTGCTTTTTCCATATGCAAGTGGCGGAAGCACCCAGATATTTTCCTCTTCTGGAAGCATCTCTAATGCTTGAACTAGAAGTCCCTCCCCTATTAAAGTATCTGTATAAATGGGTAAATGGGGACCATGCTGTTCGATAGCACCAATTGGTAGGACAACTACTGCATCTTCCTTTTCTAAAACCTCTACTTCTTTTGTAGATAATCTTGGTAAAAATCTTTTTTCAAAAGCATGTCCAGAATAACGATTGTGTAGCATTCTTTCCTCATTCCTCCCGAAAAATCTTTTTATTTTTCCAAAATTTAAATAAAACACCTTATACTTAACATATTAAGTGATTTTTTCTAACATCAATACACTATTAATGATAATAAATAGAAATGAAATATTCATTAGTATATATAGCTGTTTATTTTTTGAATTTTTGTACAATTTAAACAAAGGATTTACATTTTATGTAATATAATCTCACATATTTATCCCCTTTAAAAAAACATTGTAATCATAGTGAATCACTATTGTCAGGTTTCAGCCATAACCCTCATAGACAAATAGAATGGGGAACTAATAGTTAACTTCATTGTTAACCGAAAGGGATCTTAACTTTTGAATGTATGCTAAAATTAGCATTTAATTCGGGTAGTCACTGTGACCAAGTCTTTTAGAAGAAAAGTAGAACAAAGCAAGGAGAAGCTTATACAATTAAAACAAAATAACACTTTAACCTCCCGGGGACAGTGCAAAAATCCAAAATTCTTCAAATCTATCAATCTTCGACAAATTCCGAGTCCCTTCGGGTCGTCACTGTGACCTAGGTGTTAAATTTCCCTCTTCTTAGGTGATTTAGTACTCTGTATTCAGGACATATTATATCGCTAGGAGGTAAAATTTCATCGTCAATAAGATTTTCTCTTTCCACCATTTTACTCACCCGCATCTAAATTATTAATAACTTTTAGAACAAATTCTTCTTTTGAATCAGTGTATTCATTGATGCCTTCATTGCTTTTATTTGTAAAATTCAGTTTGATTAATTCGTACTCTTCACGTAATGCTTTGTTTTTATTTAATATATCTCGGAAGGTAACTAATTGAGACCATTTGTATCCCTTATATTTAACTAAATGAATAAAATGAGTTTTAACCTTAAAAGTTCCATCTGTAAATTTAGATAAAACTATTTCTTGTTCTCTTTCAACTCTCAAGCGGTAAAATCCTATTTTTTCAAATTCTTTTAACAAATCAGGTTTAATTTCATCTAGATTACTTACTCCTACTAATATATCAATTATAGGTTTTGCAGCTATATTTACAATTGCTGTGCTACCGATGTGTTCTATACACTCATAATCTAACCCTGTAGCAAGTTGAATTTCCTCTTTAATTTTCAAAAATTCTTTTTTCCACTCTTTGTTGTGTGGAACAAGTTTAACTTCGTTTCTCCCTAAACCTAACTGCATTCTATTTACTCCTTTCAACAATAAATATAGATATAGTGAGTCACAGTGACGCCCCAAAGCTCCTCAAAATTTGTCGATGAATGATAGAATATAAGTTCAATAGCTGGATTGTTGACTCGTATGTTTCTTATTGAACTTTTGCTATCCTAGTCCCTAAAATGTTGCAGAGAAAGACAATTATAATTATTAATTCCTTTGTTAATTCCTTTGTTGAATTAAGGGGTTGACCCCAATGTCATCAAGCTAAACTTCAAAAAATTAGAAAAAAGGTTAAAAAAGTAGGGGGAAGTGTTAGGTTTTCCGAGGCTTACCACTCGCTTTCCATGGGGCTACGCCTGAGCCTCTCCTCGTCGCAGACGCTCCTGTGGGATCTCGCCTGTCTCGCAATTCCCATAGGAGTCGAGCGGACGCCTCTCCAAACGAACAATTTTTAAATGAATACAATTTATGGAATCTTAAGTTGATGATATTGGGTCTGACCCCATAGCCCAGGAGAAAAATCTAATCCCAATCTTTTTTTGTTAATATGAAATATTCTCTGTCTTCTATAATTAATTGCAAAGGCGAAATTAAATCTTTGAATTTCAACTCTGTACATTTTAATAAGGGATCATTTTCTTCCCCATACCATGCTGTATAAAACTCAATATTAAAAGAGTGCTTCTTCACTTGATTAATATATTTAAATAATAATACTAAACATTTTTTATCAGCATCAGAGTCATCTTTAAATTGTCCGCCTTCTGGAGTGATAGTAACACAATAAGGATTTTTCAGATGAATAGGTATTTCTGTTTTTTTTATTTTATTCACAATAATAGCTGCCAAGTCTAATTCCGATCCAGAGAAAACTGTGTTTTTTTAAAATTTCTGCCAAAAATTCCAGTAGGTAAAGGATCTTTTGCTGAAAGAAAATAACGTTGAGTCATAATTTATCTTCCTTTCTAAATTTGAAAATGTATGTCAAGTTTGAGCAATTAATATTTTGAAAAGAAAAACGCAACTAATTGTAAGTTGCGTTTCAAATTTTAATTAATGTATCCAGTATTAAATAATGCAATAAGGAAGGTTTCATATTCTTCATTTCCAAGCACGCAATCATTTTCATTAATACCCTTAAAAACTAATAGCTCATTAAGTAATTGTTCTGAACCTCCTTGTATACTAAAGTTACTAATAAATTTTTTATCAATGGATTCAAAAATAATGTTAATAGAATTTTCTTCTATTGTTATTTGTTGTTTTTCTTCTTCACTAAGCTCTAAGTCATTTAATATTTGTTTTTTAATATATTCTCTTTCTTTCTTTTCTTCCTCAGACAAAATACTGTTCAATACTTTATCTTCGTCAATTGTAAAACAAAAAATAATTTTTCGGGAATTCACAAAAGAATCTGAATTTAAATCTTTAAAATCTTCTTTATCTTTTTCTTTAGCTTGATATTTTGTCATTAATAAATTACTCACATCAACTAAAGAATACTTATATGGTAATTCTGATTCCATAAAATTTTGATGCAATTTGTTAAGATTCATATAAAATTTTCACTCCTATCTTAATAAAAGGAATGTCCACCTACCCTTTTATTATAAGCATCTCTTGCATGATAATGTCAAAAGTAATTGGTTCCCGTACCATGTACTTCTGTTTTAGTAGGAGCATATTTTCCTGCTTTATCTGCTATTGTCCAAGCAAGCGAACTACTTCTTTACTCTTTGTCACAGTGACGCCCCGAATTTGCTATAAAACAATACGGTAAAAAACTAGCTATGCAAGCCCTAATTGATTTTGGAGTTTCAAAAATTTCAGATGCTTACGGCGGATCAACTAAAAATGCTAAAAATGGAAAAGGAAAAGTTATTACTATTCCTAATAAAAAACAAACTATTGTTATTAGATTAATGGAAGCAGGATCTGGTGGTAGAGATGAAGCTTACTGGAGAATGTCTGTTGGCAATAAAGCTGTTAATAGAGCAGGCAATTTCTCTGATAATGCTAATGAGACTAACATAACTTTACAAGAATCCTCCATTTCTACAATAATAAATCTTATAAAAAAGTATAAGAAATAGAGGTGTAGTAATTTGTTAAACAAAATAGAATTTGCTGAAGAGATAAATAGCCTATTTGTTCAGAATGCAGAATTTTGGAAAATTATTGATCTACAAATTAGTTATTTAAATGAATCAATTATTTTAAAATTAGTTTCAATCGAAAATGAAGTGATTAAAATAACTAATATTCAATTTAATCAAGTTTTATCATTTTATCTAAATCAAGAAGCAGAGATTGAAACCTATAGATTAAATAACTATGAAGATAATGATGACTTATTGCTTACTGAAATTAGTTACCATCCAAATGGATTCGGACAAATATATATCAAAACGCTTGAACCAGAGCTAAAAGAAATCGAATCACTTACTGCTCCAACAAATTTTTATTTCCAAGTTAATAATAAAGATTGTTTTTTTATAGAAGCTAATTCAATTCTAATTAATGGGAAGTCTTATAATAATCTAATTGAGGACGAAAAAGTTCTTAAAAATCCATATTAAAACGTCTCGGTTAATTTTGGAGCCTGCCCCCCAGTACGGTATGCTTTAATGCATTGGGGGACAGGCTCCAAAATTCAAAGCCTAACATCACATCATACGAAATCCACACCTGCACTTGGCAATCCCTCAAAGCTTTTAAGCCACTATTTATAATAATCTAGTAGGCTATTCCTATTCATAAACGGAGGAGCGGTGTATTTTGCAAGACAAAAATACACATATCGTTTTTTCCACAAATGATATAAATATTTTCCACACTTGTATAGTTGTATTTCACAGATGTTTCAACTCCCTCATGACCGTTTGGATGATGTGCTTATCCACGCTGTTGAAGAAGGAGATTTCCGCGTTTGCTATTTTATCGTGCAAGCGTTATCGGAAGAGGTTGTTGATGAAGTGGCAGTAAATGAAACTTTATTTTCGGAATGTAGTGTAACGGCAACAATGGTAAGTTTTTGTTGCAACATATGAAAAGCACCTCCTTAAATTGATACGTTTATCGTACCAGGAGGTGCTGCATGTTCATATGCGTTGTTTGATTGGGGGCTTACCTTGTAACCCAAGTATGTCCCAGCCATATTTGTTATTTTCCTTTACTGTGCCACTTCCATGCACTACTAATAATCTCTTCTAACTTAAATTTAGGTTCCCAACCAAGCTCTTCTTGAATCTTCTCTGATGAAGCAACTAACTTTGCAGGATCTCCTGCACGGCGATCAGCATATTCAATATTCGCTTTTCTTCCTGTTACTTTTTCGCATGTATCAATTACTTCTTTTACAGAAAAGCCATTACCATTTCCTAAGTTATAAGTAACCGTTCTCTTTGATTCAGATAAAAGAGCCTCTAGTGCAAGTATATGAGCATTTGCCAGATCCGTAGCATGAATGTAATCTCGGATACATGTACCATCAGGAGTATCATAGTCAGTACCAAACACACTAATTTTGTCACGTTCTCCTAATAAATGCTGTAGAATGATTGGAATTAAATGTGTTTCCGGATCATGACTTTCACCAATCTCAGCGGAAGCATGTGCACCAGCAACGTTAAAGTAACGAAGCACTACATAGTTTAAACCATATGCATCTGCTAAATCAGCTAAAATATACTCCACCATTAGTTTGGATTGCCCATAAGGATTAATCGGCGCATTCGGTTGTGTCTCATCAATTAAATCTACATGTGGGATACCATATGTAGCAGCAGTAGATGAAAAAATAAAATTCTTCACATTATAATCTAGCATTGCTTTTAATAAGGTAAGCGTTGCTGCAACATTATTTTCATAATACTTATAAGGATCTACTACAGACTCCCCTACTAAACTATTTGCTGCAAAGTGCATTACAGCTTTAATTGGGTATGTAGTAAATACTTTATCAAGCACTTTTCTATCCCCTAAGTTTCCCTCAACAAAAGTTGCTCTTAAATCTACTAGGCTTTTAAAACCAGTTGATAAATTATCTAAAACAATGACTTCTTCTTTTTCGATAAGTTCTCTTACCAGATGACTACCTACGTATCCCGCTCCACCTACTACTAGAATCATGTGAGCATCTCCTTTGGGATAATTATTTTTAATACATGGACACTGTTATTATAAATATATTTTTCATTTTTTAAATTCACTTTATAATAGCCTATACTTCGCCAAGTTGATATCTAGTGATCTTCTTATAGATATTTCCAACTTTAAACTAGTCATCTTTCTTCTTACCATAATTATCCTTAAGACTACTTAATTGCTCGAATGTGAGGCTATAATTCGCATGTCCCCTTTCAATTTAAAACGCTCTACCCCGTTCGGAAGAATAAAATGGCATCCCTTTTGCAAGGTGAAAATTTCATCATCAATATGAAGTGTACCTTGTCCACCAATAACACTAGCTAATATAAAATGATGGTCTTGAACCAGTTCTAATGAACTTTCAACATCCCACTTATAAACTGAAAAATAATCTTCTTCAACAAAAGTAGTGATAGTACCACCTTCTTCTTTTGCAATTACCGCTTCTACTTTCGTTGCAGTATGGGGAACTGTTGTTACTTCAATAGCCTTTTCTAAGTGAAGTTCACGTAAGCTTCCATCTTGTCCTATACGATCATAATCATATACACGATAAGTGGTATCAGAACTTTGTTGTGTTTCTAATACCAGCGTACCTTTACATAATGCATGAATAGTGCCACTTGGTACGTAAAAGAAATCACCTGGTTTAATTTTTATGCGTTGCAACAAATTATCCCATTCTCCAGTTTCCATCATTTGTATTAACTCTTCTTTTGACTTTGCATGATGGCCAAAAATCATGTCCGCACCTTCATCGCAATCAATAATATACCAACACTCTGTTTTCCCTAACTCTCCATGTTCAAATTCCTTCGCATATTCATCATTCGGATGTACTTGAACAGATAAATCATCGTTTGCATCTAATATTTTTGTCAGTAATGGAAAACGATCACTTTCAAAATTCCCAAATAAAGCTGGCTGCTCGTCCCACAGTTCACCTAAAGTTTTCCCCTCTAAATCTCCATTTAGAACTACACTTTGTCCATTAGGATGTGCGGAAATTGCCCAACATTCCCCTGTTTGATTAGATGGAATTTTATATCCATAAACATCACTTAGTTGATTTCCACCCCAAATACGTTCTTGAAAAATTGGTTTTAAAAAAATTGGCTGCTTCACCTTATTTTTCTCCTTTATTCTTTAAACTTATTTTAAAAAAAGTATGTAAGGTTTCATTCGGTTGTAAGTATTGCAAATCTTCCTTTGTATTAAAAGCGTTAGGTTTTGCCATCCAAGGCTCTACACAAATAAATGGTTTACCTGGATCAGACCAAAGCGTTATATATTTAAATTCTTCACCATATTCCAGTAAAAGCTCTTTTTCTTCATCAATAGGAAAACTAATGTTATTTTGTTTATTATCTAATAGAATAAGAGCCTCTTTAGTTTCAGTTAAATCTAAAAAACTCTCAATTGATTTTACCCTAGAATCATTCACATCAAAATATGTTTTTGCATCTGTTCGATAATACAGATTTTTTTTAGCAACTTTAAAATATGGATGAAAACCCGCATAAAAAGGCATCTGTTCTTCTGATTTATTCTGATAACTTTGTTTAACGATAAAATTTTCATCCTTCAAAACATACTCAAATGTTAATTTGAAATCAAATGGATATTGTTTCTTGGTAATTGCATTACTCTCTAGTACTTGAGTAATCGCACTCCGATCCTCTTCTATTGTTTTAACAGACCAAGGAAGATTCCTTGCAAAACCATGGTTCTTCATTCTGTATTCCTTATCATTTAACATATAAGTTTCATTTATTAACCGATCACAAATTGGAAAAAGAATTGGTATTCCTCCACGGACATTGCTATCACTGTCATGGAAAGTATCTTTATTTAAATAAAGTATTTCTTCTCCTCCAAGTACAAGACTAGTAACAATACCTCCACGTTTTGGCGCTATCGAAAACCATGAGTTTTTATTTTTCTCATGTTGTTTATAAGTTGGAAATTGTTTATTGGACAAATTATATCTCCCTTCAAATCATAGAGTTAGAAACTAATTTTCCACTACGAATCACCATCTTCTAATGTAATATCTAATAGTGATTTATATGCTACATTAGTTAAATATATCCTTTTAAATTATTCTACTTAATTGTAAGCTTTAAGATATTCTCGTAAATAATGAAAGTTTTCCATTGAATTTTCCACTTTTTTTTCAAAGTGATAGTTTAAGCTACTTTCTTTAAAGATATCTTCTATTAGGCTATCTTTAATGGGATTATTGCTATATATATCATAATATTTATCACTATTAATAGACTTATAAAAATAGTCAATTTTAGGACTATAAGATAAACTAAGTGTTGGAACTTTAAAAAACTCAGAAGCAATACTACCATGTAACCTACCTGAAAAATGAAATTGAGCGTTGTATATTATATTTGTTATATTTTCAATACTTGAATCTTCATCAAAGTAAACCTCCACACCTTTTTTTGTAAATTTATCCTTTAATATTAAACAACTTTCAATATCAAAGTCAGTATCTAATGCTGATAAAACAACGTTTGAATAATTTTTTTCATTCATAAGATTATGAACTTTTTCAACTACTTCATCCATAAGTAATAATTCTTGGTCTTTGGACATATAACCTATTAAATTTCTCCAAGTTACAAGTACATAATTATTCAACTTATATTTAGAAATATCACCTAAATTATGAAAATACATATATGCAAGATCTTCTGCAAGTTTAAATCTATTTAATCCAGTATATTTTTCTGCTCGTTTCAAAGAAATTTCATCTCTAAATACCGTAAATTTACTTCTTTTCAATAGATACTTTGTTTTTAAGTATCTATTTTTTTTATTTAGCGAACCAATCCCAACACCTATATAACCAATTTTCCCTCCTAAGTTTACTATTGAAGCAAATGAAGAAAAATTGCCATCACCATCTGAATCAGTAAATATTGTTCCTCCTCCCCATAAATTAATATCATATTTAGCTAAAGCTTTTACAATTTTAAGTTTCTTTATTTTTGAATATTCATAATAATTAACAACTTCAATATTTTTATATTTATTTTGTATTTTTAATTGTAGATTATGATTATAAATATCAATCAGTTTTATATGTGCTCCTTGTTTTTCAAAATAACGGAGAATAACGTCCATCATTATATCATCACCATAATTTGTTCCATAATATCCCCATAGAGCTACTTTCATTGCGTCCTCCTCAAATAACCTTTATTGAATACTAAATTTAATAAGTTTTTATTATAAAACCCTGCTATTACTATCGATAAAATAATAGTAGTAATTCGAATAAGTTCAGATTCAACATTAAAATAAATAACCATAAATATTAACGTAATAATTGTGAGAGATATCAAAGTTTTATAATCTAATTGTATTCTGAAATATTTTTTTGTTTGCTTAATTCTCATTATCCACATAGATAAAAACGCTAACATTGTTGCTATTGCTGCCCCTTGTACTCCGACCATAGGTATAAGTATAATATTTAAGATTATATTTATTATAGAGCCTACAACTGAACTATAAAATGAACCCTTTGTTTCTTTAGAACTTTGAAAACCAGTCCCATAAAAAGATGAAAATGCAGAAAATATTGCACCAAGAAATAGAAAAGGCATATAAAAATATGCATCTTTAAATTGATTATCCACAAAAAAATACATTAAAATATAACTACATGATAATAAAATAAATAAGCAGGAAAATTGAAATTTCATATATCCATTAAACATTTTTGTATAGAAAGAATCTCTATCTTTTGATTCAAACTCAGTAATTGAACTCTCTTGCCATGCTAAATAAAAAATACTGCTCATTACAAACAACATTGATGGAAACTTATTCGCCACGGCATAAATACCATTTGCTTCAATACCTATATAATAATTTAATAATAGTCGATCTGACACGTTCATAATCCACCAATTTAATATATTAGGTATTAGAGGTATAGAATAACTTAATAATTGATTATTCATTACAGAATTCCATTTAAAAAAATTAACTTTTTTTATAAGTTTTAATTTAATTTCTAAATATCCTATCGATATTAAAAAACCCAGAATAACAGAAATTAATAAAGCCTCGATTTTCAAATGCAGAATTATTAGTAATAATATAATTGAAAATACATTACTAAAAGTATTTATTACACCAGCAGTTGCATATTCTTTATTTTTTTTAAGACCTCTTGCAACTTGCAAATATAATTCCGAAATAATATAAACATTAAAATATAACATTATCAAAATAGAATATTTTATATTAAATAAATATACAACTGCTATATATACAATATTTGTTAATGAAATATTTCTAATAGCTATCTGAAATGCAGATGATATCACCTGATTTCTTTTCCTACTAGAATTCTCATCAATGATATAACGAAAAACAGCCTCTTGTATCTGAAAGCTTATTATAGGAACCATAAGGGCAACAATAGTAACAATTAAGTCATATGTACCGAATTCAGATGGAGTTAAAAACTTTGTATAAATAGGTAAAAATAAAAATATTAAAAATTTTGATGAAATATTTCCTATAGCATATATTATTGTATTTTTTAATAATTTTTTATCTCTACTCATATCATAACCTTCTAACCTGATTTTAATTTTTAATTTAATCAATTATTTTCTAATTATTATGATTTCTTTCTATAATTTTTATCTTTTAACAATTAGTTATTAATTATCTTCACTTCCCAAGATATAAATTGGACTATTTCCAATTTCAACTTTTTTTGAACTGTGCACATTTCCAATTTTTTCACCGTATATAGTAATTATTGAGCCATCAACTCCATCTGGCAATTTAATAGAATGGAGAGAGTCTGTAGTCCATACAACATATTTCTTTTCACCTTTTTTATTCTCGAACATTAGTAAATAATCATTATTATTATTTAAACTAATTCTTTCAGAAAATTTGTATCCGGATAGAATATTTTCTAAGTTTTTTATCGCAAAATATGATTGTTTTGGTTTATATACATTTTCTTTTCTCAATCCAAAATTATGCTCACCGTTATTTGGATCAAGACCGTCATTTTTCCAATCATACCAAATGCTTAGAGGAATATTATTATACTGATTAATAAGAAACATTCTAACAGCATAATCAGCCTGTTCATATTCATTTAAATTTAAACCACTCCATCCCTTACCTGTTGAATAACCCCATTCTCCAGAAATTATTTGAATTTTTTTATCAGAATACTTCGAAATTAACATTTTTAATTGCTTATAATCTGATGTAACTGTTTCAGGCATACTGGCACGATAAGGATGAACTGTAATTGCATCAATATATTTCAACAAATCTCTTTTTAATAATTCTTCAAACCACATTAACGATTCACCGTTCAAACCAGCTAAAGCTGGAGCGACAAGTATTGATGTTGGATCATTCTTCTTTATAATTTTAGAAGTATTTTCAACTAACTTTGAGTATTCTTCATAATTTGGTTTAGGCTTCCAAAAACCTTCTATATTAGGCTCATTCCAAATTTCCCAAATTATATCTTTTTCTTTATAACGATTCGTTACTGCTGAAACAAACTTACCAAAATGCTCCAATCCTTCCTTAGTAGTAATTGATTTTTGATTTTCATATAAACTATTACTGTAAGCTAGAATAAACATAGGACGTAATCCATTTTCTTCTAAACCATTTACTAATTCATCATAACCAGTATTACTGAAATCATATACCCCTCTTTGTTTTTCAATTGTTGACCATTGCATATCCATTCTTACAGTTTTTAATCCAGCATCCTTAATTAATTTTAGATCCACTGGATTTCCTGTAAAGTGAACGCTCACTCCATATGGATTAAGAATACTTTTAGGTCTTTCATTCTCTTGTTCACTAAAATAATTATTGATAATTAGTATTAAAGCAATAACAAAAAGAAATAATGAACATATAATTTTAATGAATTTCTTTTTTCCTCTACTAATTACTATCACTCCAGTAACTAATTTTTTACGAATTAATTAACATGTTTATAAAGGAATATTAAGTCTTTAGTTAATTTGCAAAAAACATATATATTTAAAACATTCTAATTTAAAAAGGAAGTAAAATAATTATTCTACTCCCTCTTTTACTAATCAAAAAATCTTATACCCTTATAGATTTACAATAGTCTATTATACAACTCCAATCAGTTTCTAACCTAATTATATCTTCTTCAATTAATTGTGAACCCCGTTGCACTTCAATGATTTCAATTTCAGTAATAGCTCGAATTGCATGCTTAGCTGCGATCGGAACTTCGAGAACATCTCCCGTATTTATTTGGAATAATTGATCATTTAACACGAATTCCCCTGAACCTTTTATTACTGTCCACACCTCACTACGATGATAGTGTTGTTGATAACTTAAATTTTTACCTTTTTTAATACAGATGCGTTTAGTAAGCGTTTCAATTCCCTCTTCAAATTTTGTATAATCTAATACTTTGTACCAACCCCATCGACGTTCTTCATACATAGGACGGTTATCAAATTGTCCAATTAATTCTTTTATACGCGGACTTGCATCTTTATCAGATACTAGTATCCCATCTGGACTAGCAGCAACAATTAAATTATTACTCCCCAAAACAGTAACTGGTATGTCCAATTCATTAATTAAGTGTACATTCGTACTATCCTCACTTATAATCCCTTTACCAAGCAAGTTTGTTCCCATTTCTTCTGTAAGAGTGTTCCAAGTTCCTAAATCTTTCCAATAACCTTCATAAGGTAAAGCAACAATGTTTGCTGTTTTTTCTACTACCTCATAGTCAAAACTAATTTTCTGAAATTTTTCAAATTGATTTGAAAGTTTCTGATAATCTAGAGGTAACCCAAGTGCTTTAACCTTAGATATGATATATCCTAATTTAAATGCGAATACACCACAATTCCACAGTGCAGATTGATTAATAAGAAGTTTTGCTTTATCAGGTGTTGGTTTCTCCAAAAAATGTGCGACGTTAATATAGTTATTTGTTTCTTGACTATTTTTTGGAACAATATATCCATATTTAGAAGATGGATAAGTTGGTTTAACTCCCATCAATGCTATATCAGCATTTGTCTCATCAAGTAGCATTTCTAAATCTGTAATCCTCTTAAAAAAATGATCGTCAACATAAGGATCTACTGGTAACACTCCCACAACTTCTTCTAAATCTATATTCAATTCAGAATAAAGATAAACTGATGCTAGTGCAATTGCAGGAAATGTATCACGTCTTGAAGGCTCTACAATAAGAGGTACTTCTAAGTTCAGTTGATTCTGTAACATTTCTACTTGACTTTTACTTGTTGCAATAACAGTAGATTGATCTAAATTAACCTTTTTTAGTTGTGAAAACACACGTTGTACCATGGAGTACAACTTCTTATTATCATCTTCTAAAACTTTTAGAAATTGTTTCGAACGTGCATCATTAGAGAGTGGCCACAACCTTTTACCAGAGCCACCTGATAATAGAACTAATTTCATAATAATTACACCTCTACTGAAAAATTTTTTTCGTTTTTTTACTTTCTTGAAATTTTTCTTCTACAAATGTGGAAAATTCATTTCTAAAACGCTCAGGAGAAAACTTTACCGCATTTTCACGACATGCTTCGGAACTAAATAAATTATATTTTTCATCAAAAATTCTTATCGCTTCAATAATAGATTCAGCACTTTGTTCATAGAAAAACAAACCTGTTGGAATTTTTGAGTGATCTAACCCATTAACAGTTTCTAAAGAACCACCTTTACCATATGCTATCACAGGTGTACCACAGGCTTGTGCTTCTACAGGTGTAATACCAAAGTCTTCTTCCGCTGCAAATACAAACGCTTTTGCACGTTGCATATGGTCTCTTAACACTTCAAAAGATTGATATCCTAGAAAGAGGACATTTGATGTGGCTTTTGCTTTAATTTTTTCAAGGTCAGGTCCATCCCCTATAACAACTAGGTTTTTATCTGGCATCTTGCTAAAAGCCTCTACAATAATATTAACCTTTTTGTAAGGTACCATTCTTGATGCAGTTAAATAAAAATCCTCTTTTTCTCCACCCAATGTAAATGCAGAAACATCAACTGGAGGATACATGGTGACAGAATTTCTACGATAGACTTTCCATATACGGCTACCAATAAAGTTCGAATTAGATAAAAAATAGTCTATTCCATTTGCAGTTCGATAATCCCAATCACGTATTTTATAAAGCATTATCTTAGCTAATAATCCTTTAAAACCCTTACTCAAACCAGATTCCTTAAGATATTGATGTTGTAAATCCCAAGCATATCGAATTGGAGAATGTACATAAGATATATGAACTTGATCAGGACCAGTAATTACTCCCTTAGCAACTGCATGTGAACTAGAAATTACAACATCATATTTTGATACATCTATTTGTTCTATTGCAAAAGGCATTAATGGTAGATAGCTACGATATTTTTTTTTTGATAATGGTAGTTTCTGAATCAATGAAGTAGTTACTTTTTTATCTAATATAAATTGTCTGTTTCCTTCTGGTATATAATCTACAATACTAAATAAATCTGCCTTTGGATAAACTTTTAACATTTCTTCTAGTACTTTTTCAGCACCAGCATACGTTACTAACCAATCAACTACTATTGCTATTTTCATTTAATTAGCACCTCTTCCATTACTTTAATGGTTTCAGTAGCACAGTTTTCCCATGAAAACAGCCGTGCCCTTTCAATTCCCTTCTTCTTAAGTTTAATTTTTAAGTTACCATCTTTTATTAACTCAAGCATCTTTTCAGCAATTTCTACAGAATTAACTGGGTCTATATAAATTGCTGCATCACCACAAATCTCCGGAAGAGAAGCCCTATTAGATGAGATAACCGAACACCCACAAGCCATAGATTCAAGTGGTGGTAAACCAAACCCTTCATATAGGGATGGAAAAACTAAAGCCTCTGCATTTTCTACATAATTTTTTAACTCTTCATCATCTACAAATCCTGTAAAATGTACTCTATCACTTAAAATTTCTGCTTGATTTATTACATCAGAATCACCAGTAATAAAACCTTCTTTTTTTCCTATTATTATTAAGTTATGTTCTACTTTATCTTTCAATAAAACAAAGGCTTCAATTAATTTTTTTAAGTTTTTATGTGGCTTTATATTTCCAACATATAAAAAATAAGGTTTTCTATGCACTCTTTTTGATTCAGACTCTTGAAACCAAAATTTATCGACTCCATTATAAATAGTATACAAGTTATGCTGACCATTGTTTACTAGCCTTTTATACTCATCCTTTGTAAAATTTGAGACACAAATAATCTTTTTAGCTTTCCTTGATATTCTACTGAATATCGATTTAACATATACTTTTCTTAATAATCCATGCATGTATTCCGGGTTTGCCAAATGAAACAAATCATGTATGGTTACTAATAGCTTACCTTTATAAAACATAGGAATATTGAAATGTGGTGACCAGAACATATCTATTTCTTTAGGAATTAATTTAATAAAATCCAATTGTTCTTTTAATGAATAAATTTTACTGTCAAATTGAATAATATTTATCCTAATATTTTTAAAATTTAATGCCTTACTGATTTCATCTTTGTCTCCGAATAAAACTATTCTTTCATGCCCAAAATGATTAACAATATACGGAACAATATTTTTAAGATAGGTTCCAATCCCTGAAGAATTAACCATCCTCAGGTCAATTCCTATTTTTTTCATTTGAATTCTCCTCAGCTAGTTTGTTTTGAAAAAAATAAAATAACATCAGGCAACAATAATATAGTACTTAATTCTATAAAAATTTCTTGTAGAACTAAACGTAAACAAAGTGGCAAAGTTGAAAAGAAACAACTTCCAAATAGTAAAATTAAGCCAATTAATTTAAAGGGATTTCGGCAACATATTATTGTTATTTAAATAATTTAATGATGATACAAAAAAATCTTGATATTTTCATCTAATATATTTAAGACAACTTTTCATGTTTATTATTTTTTCTCTAAAGATTCCTGCACTATCTTAAAAAAAGACTCTCTAAAAGAAATAAAAGATAATTGCTCCCTAGCAAACTCTCTTGATTCTTTACCAATACTTGCCCTTATTCTGTCATTTTTAATTACCTCTTTAAGTTTATTAGTTAAACTTTCTACTGATCCTGCCTTATGAAGTATCCCATTTCTCATATCAATAATTATTTCTTTTGCACCACTATTATCAGAGGCTACCACTGTACATCCTGCATGCATTCCTTCTAAAACAACTGTTGGAAAAGGATCCCTTTTAATTGAGCAATGTACGAGAAGATCTATACTTGATAATAGATTATGAATATCTGTTCTACTTCCCAAAAAATTAATTTTAAGTTCTGGATAATCACCTATAATTTCTCTAACTTTGTCTTCATAACCATCTTCAACAAATGGACCTATTATCCAATATTCTAATTTTTTATATTCTCTTAAGTTGATAGCAGACTTAAAAAGTATATGTAACCCCTTCCATTCAGCAAGAGCCCCTATAAACCCTATAACAATTTTATCTTGATCGACTTTTCTTGGTAATTGGTTTAACTCAATTCCATTATGAATTACTTTTATTTTATTTTTGTTATAATTCAATTTCACTAGATCATTCGCTACATCATTGGATACACAAATTACTTTTGTTACTTGTCTTCTTAATAATTTTGCTATTATTCTCACTAATCGATCTTCAGAATAATAATCATGGACATGTAAAATAATGTGTTTTTTAAGCATATATGTAGATATTACAACATAAAGTAAAGACGGTATATTATTGACATGTATATACGAAGGAGCATATTCTTTAATATATTTTCTCATGTATGGTAAAGATTTTATGACTGCAATTAATTTGCTTAATCGAAAATTTTTTCTTTCAAGGGAAACTAGTCCTTCCATATATTTAACCTTAAAATCTTCTTTTTTAAAGTATTTCTCTTGAGGCTTACTACCTGTTAAAACAACTGTTTTATTTTTATTTTCACCATATAAAAGACTAGTAATTTTTTCAGCTCCAGAAGCAATTTTTCCTTGAGTAACTATTAATACTTTCATAGGATTCCCCTTATATATTATAATTACAAATACTTCTAAATAAATAACTATACTATTTATTCATTTTTACTTCCTCATAAAAATCCATAACTTCTTTTTTTATATTTGACCAATAAAACCTTTTCGATTCATTATGTGTATTTACTCTTAGAATATTATACTGATCAGTGTCCATTCTCTCAACATCTAAAAGTTCATTAATAAGTTCTTGCTCAGAATCAAATAATCGAGTAGTTGAAAGAGCATAATCTTTAATAGCTTGCAAATTAGTTGCAACTGTTGGTACTCCAAGTGCATGAGCCTCTAATAAAGCATTATTAGCAGTTGCAAAAGTAACAGGTAATAAATGAACATGGCTATTTTCTATAATACTTATATACTGATCTTCTTCTAAATACTTATAAACTTTCACATTTTTATTATCTTTAAATTCTGAAATACGACTTTTCTCTAAACCTAGCATATGAATTTCCCAATTTTTAGATTCCGATTCTATAAACTTCAACAGATTGTATATTATATTGTAATCTCTAAAATTTGATCCAATAACTACAATCTTAAAATTATCCTTTGGTATTTTTAAAGGCTTGGAAGTTAGCTCGTTAATACCATGTGGTATAAACTTGATATTTGAATTAGGTAAATATTCTTTAAGAAGATCTGCCTGATCTTGGCTTAGTGTAATAATACCATCTAACTTTAAAAAAGCATGATATCTTAATTCCCCAATAAAACTTCTTTTACTATTTTTTTCCAACCACTCTACTGGTAAATGGACTGTTGCAACGTTCACTCTTTTTTTAGAAACACTAACCAACAGATGATTTTCCGGATATATATAATGGATTAATTGATGTTCTTTATATTTAAAAGGGATTAATATGTCATATATTAATAAATTAATTTTTCTCTTAAATGAGCCAAACTCACTATTTCCAAATAAATATCTATTAGCATTCAGATATTCATCTGAGATTAGTGGCACTATATGATGATACCCACTTGAATGCGAGTGGTGTGGAAAGTTAAAACCACAACATAAAACTTTATTTATTGATAATCCCAAGATTCAATCTCCCTTTCTAAATAGTAATGTTTTTATTTTTTTACTCATAAATAAAACCCTAAAAAACTTTGGATAATTATGAAATAATGGGCACAAAGGGGATTTTTTATTATTAATTTTAATATGCGCCTTTCCTAACAATAACAAGTAAAACAGTATTTAATAAAATTTTCATATCTAATTTAAAACTCTGATGATCAATATAATAAAATTCCAAATCTGCACGTTCTGGATAACCTACATCACTACGTCCACAAATTTGCCAATATCCCGTAACTCCTGGTCTTACTGTTAGAAACTCATTTAAACGAAACTTATATTCTTTTAATTCTTCTTTGACAACTGGTCTAGGCCCGACTAAACTCATATCACCTTTTAAAACATTTATTAATTGAGGTAACTCATCTAAGCTAGTCTCCCGTAAAAATCTCCCTATTCTTGTAATACGCGGATCCTCATCTGGCTCTAATTTATAATTATTTTGTAAATACTTATTATAAAGGTCAATATCGCTTTTTAAAACTTCCTCTGCATTTACAATCATGGATCGAAATTTATAAATTTTAAATTCCTTCCTATTTTTCCCTATTCTTTTTTGACAAAAAAATATAGGTCCCTTGTTATCGCCAAATAAATATAAAATACAAATAATTAAAAAAATAGGCGATGTAATAATAAGACCAATTAGTGCACCAATTATATCTATAGATCTTTTAGTAGCTAGATAGAAATTGCTTAGTTTTCTGTATTCAGGTTGCATATCATTTAATTGAACTTGGGTCAATATTCTTTTTTCAGAAACTTTTCCACTCATATGATCGCCTCCACTTTTAGTACTTTCACCTCGAAAACTATGAATAATTGAATAACAAATAAATTTTATATCAATCAAATTTAAGCATTCGCCCTTTAAATAAGATATATTTTTACTATTCTGGTTATTTTAATATTACTACTATCTTATTTTTGCATCTCAAGGTTTTTTCACTAACACATGTTCTCTTAAGTGATATTTTCAAGCATGACTGGTGAGTATTATACTAGTAACCTGTTATTTGAATAACCTATAGTAAAGAAATAAACTACAATGTTACTTTATATAATTTTAATAACTATAATACATGGATTAACTTAATTTATTATATTTTTTATAGCTTTCTATATTAATATTAAATTTATAATTATTTAAAAAATCCCAAAAAACTTTTTCTTTTTAATTGGTTGAGGTAATTCTTCTAAAATGTTTTTATTCCATTGACCGATTCTGAATTTACTATAAATAGGCATATTGTATTACGAATCGCTCCTCAATTAAGTTATATGCCTCATTGATTTTGAATGTTCAACTGAAAGTATTATGTGCATCTGAAGCAAAAAAATGGGTTAAGTTATAGTCAATTAGCTGTTCAGAAAATTTTTTTATTATTTCCCCAAAATATCCAGCGATACTTGCTGCAGTTACTTGAGAAAGAGCACCATTCTTTACTAATTTGTAAAGAAGATCTGGATTTTCTTGCAATTCCTTATTCCGTTCTGGATGAACTATAATTGGATAATCCCCTCAGTTTGAATATTATACAATAATCTCTCAGCATATCTCTGAACATAGAAAGAAGGAAATTCAACAAAAAGATAATCAGTATGAGAAAGAGTTAATATTTCTCCATTTTGGTAACCTTCTACTATATCTCCATATATTCGTACTTCTTGGTAGGATACTTAACGAAATATTTTCATCTTGTAATCGCTTATTGAAAATTTCCATATTTTGAACAATCGATGCTTTTTCATTTTCATATTTATTATTGTGATGATGAGGTGTGGCAATTATTGTCTTAATACCCTCGCGAACTGCTTCCCTTGCCATTTCTAAACTTTCTTCTATTGTTGTTGGTCCGTCATCTACACCAGGCAATATATGACAATAAATATCAATCATTACTACACACCCCTTCCTCTTTTCTTCTAATGTTTAACAACCTTTTCTCTCTAATAATATTAAATTACCACCCTATTAACTTTCTATAAAATAGATTTATTTAGTGAATTTAATATAATATTAATTTGTTCCATAATAATAATAGTTGCCTTTTTTTTCATGTTTTTTATTGTTTAAGACAACCCCTAGAATCTTTCCGTTTGCAGCAGACAAAAGTTCTTTTGTTTTTAGTAAGGAATCTTTTTCGGTATAACCACTGCTTACCACCAGCAATGTCCCTTGGCACACATTTGCCAAAATTTGTGCATCTGTAACCGCAAGCACTGGGGGAGTGTCAAATAATACAATATCAAACTCTTCTAACGCCTGATCCATAAAATGTTGCATTGCCCTTGATCCTAGTAATTCAGATGGATTCGGTGGAATCGGTCCACTTGGCAGAACATATAAATTCTTCTCATCATTGACATGAACTGCTTCCTTAAGCGCGGTTTGATTCGTTAACACAGATGTTAATCCTGAAGTATTAAGCAAATTAAACGTATAATGTACAGTTGGTTTTCTTAAATCTGCATCTACTAAAAGTACTGTTTTTCCTTGTTGGGCAAAAACTACCGCTATGTTCGCAGCGGTTGTTGATTTTCCTTCTCCTGGACCTGATGATGTAACCATTAAAGTTCGAATTTCCTCATCCACACTAGAAAACAGAATATTCGTACGAATCGTGCGGTACTGCTCAGATATAGGAGATTTCGGATCCATTTTTGTAATAAGTTTTCTTTTACTGTCTAGTAATCTTTTTTTACTGACTTTATTATTTGCTGCCAACCAAATCACCCCTGCTTCTGCCACTACTCGTTTTTAACTTTGCTTCTTTGCTTTCATCAATTGTTGTAATCGCTCCTAATACCGGCAATTCTAATAAACTTTCAATATCTTGTTCTGTTTTCACTGTATTGTCTAGGTATTCTAATAAAAATGCAAGACCCACACCAATCATTAATCCAATTACTGCTGCAATTGCAATATTTATTGGAGGATTCGGACTTACTGGAGATTGATTTTCTTGATCATTAGCAAGTGGAAGAATACTTACATTATCTACTTTCATTAATTTTTTAATTTCTTTTTCAAATACTGCTGCGGTTGTATTTGCAATTTCTAACGCGAGTGCTGGGTCTGAATCTGTAACTGAAACTGTCATAATTTGCGAATTCTGTGTACTCTCAACAGTAACTTTGTCATTTAATTCATCTACGCTTAAATTTAGATTCAGGTCACTTTTAACACTATTTAAAATAGCTGCACTTTTAATAATTACACTATATGTATTTATTAACTGAATATTTGTTTGTACTTCATTGTAATTGTAAATAGATTGGTCATCTTTTGCTTGATTCACAAGAATTTGGGTTGATGATTTATATTCTGGAGTTAAAACAAAGTAACTAATTACTCCGCTTATAATCATTGCAATCAATGTAACGGAGATGATCATTGCTAACCTTTTCTTTACTGTCTGAACTAGTTCTTTTAAGCTAATAGTTTCTTCCATGATTTCCTCCTAAAAAAAATTAAAAACATACACATTATATTATAAAGGATTGCTAAAATTGTCTAGACTTGTCATAATTTTAGTAGAAAAGTTTTCTCTTTGATTTCTACTTTAGCAAGTTTTTTACATTTTTAACAGCAATTTTTTTATAAAGGTTAAAATTTCCTATGTAATTACTTTGTTTTTCTATTATTCACTTGAATTGATTAAACTAATTTATTATAGGAGGATACAATGAAAGCAATCATCATTTCTTTACTTGCTATTATTCTAGCTATTGTTTTAATTTTTGGAAATATACTATGGGGAAAACAGCAATCAAGTCCGTCTCCAATTAAAAAAACAGAAAACTATAAAAAGAATACTGTCCCAACTAGTTCGGGCACCCCTTTCAGTTTAGATTATTATTTGAGTATTACTGATGCTTGGCCAAAAAATGCAAAGAAGCAGTTGGAAGCAAAGCTACAAAAGAATCAAAACTATCATATTTTGCTATTAGGTTCTGAAGCAATTGGTGATAATAAAACTGGCTTATTGCCGATCATAAAAGAAAAACTAGCTTCGTCTTATGATCGATATGTAACGATTGAAAGCATAGTGTATGATGGAACTTCTACGGAGTATGTGGAAAATGATGAAGTAGCAAATTTAATTCAGAAAAAACCAGACATGATTATTTTTGAGCCTTTTACTTTGAATGATAATAATGTTGTTGGTATGGATGAATCTCTTTCCAATATTTCTAACGTTATAAGTGATACACAACAAGAGCTTCCAAATGCAACTTTTGTGCTGCAGCCGCCTAACCAAGTTTATCATGCCAATCTTTTCCCATTACAGGTAGATGCATTACAAACCTATTCAGAAAAACACCATATCCCTTACCTCAATCATTTAGAAAGCTGGCCTGCTGGTGATAATGAAGACTTATTAAATTATGTAACTAAATCGGGTGTTATTACTGAAAAAGGATATGAAGTTTGGAGCGACTATATTACTAACTTTTTAGTAAAAGAATAACGGGCGGTATTGCTCGTTCTTTTTTTTCACAATTATCGTTCTTTATAACGTACATTTATCATATCACCAACTTTTCTAAACGTAAATAGGGAAAAACCGATTATTTTCAAGAATTTTAGCTTTATTAAAATGTAAGCGATACCAAGTTTCTTCTATTATATATCTCTTTTTGGATTTTAATTCAACTTCCTTTTAGATTCATAAACTAAAATTGTTTTTTATAATTAAAATTAACTTGTTGGAAAGATTTAATTTTCATCAAATAATATGATTAATACTGATTATTAAAGATAAATATTCAATTATTTTTAGCCTTCTAAAGGAACCGGTTCCGAGTTTCTTCCATTATATATACTTTTTCTCACTATGCCTATTCGTTTTTTATAGTTGTTCTTAATTTGTATGGATAATCATGAAAACACCAAACTATCTTATTAACTTTTTGGACAGATTTGATTTTTCATTAAAGAATATTATTACTTCTTTTTCACAGATTATAAAAGTTAATGTTTCAATTTTATAAGTTTTTAGGGAACCGGTTCCGAGTTTCTTCTATTATATATGCATTCAGTATTTAACATCCCATAACTTGATCCAAATTCTCTTTCAATTTTGTTTCTAAAAATCCCTTACTTAGTTATGTTGTCAGATCATTAGGATGATAAATAAGAAAAAGTACTACACAAAAAAAATGATTAATTATTTTATTAATTTCATTGTAAGTTCAACTATAGTTTTTTTGGGGAATAAGGGAGATGAGAACGTTTTGAGGATTTGCTGTACCAAAATTATGAGAGTGTAATGTAATCTTTCAAACCAATTAAGAGAAAGTTTGAAGCAACAAATTATATTGGCTAGAGGATATTTATTATTGCATGATGCCAGTTATAAAGAGGAATTTTCTTAAAAGACGGGAAAGCGAGTAGAAATGAAATTAAGTTCTTTAATTGGGGATACAGATGCTTTCATGGATGGGGTGATTAGAGTGCAAAATAGGAAGGGGTATTATTAAAGTCTTTCCTGTTTTTTAACAAGAAGGAGTAGACAATGACCTATTAAATGCAAATTGTGATATATAAAGGACACATCTAACGAGTGCCCTTTATAATAATTTAGCAATAATTACAATAGCAATAATCCATAATGGTATGGTAATAACTAATCCTGAAAAACAACCTTTCAATATGCTCTTATGCTCATTTTCCATCATTCATCACAGTTACCCTTTGCTTTGCATCTACTCTTTTCATCTTGTAGTAGGCAACAACTTTTTGTTCCTTTGTCGTTAAGTAGCCGCATTTCCTTCTGGTAGCATTTTTTCTTTTATTTTTTCTGTTCATTTTCCCCTCCTAAAGTAATCGTAGAGAGGTTATGTAATTATTCGGCACCTGGCAAGCATAGTAGATAGACCTTAGCCCCTATAGTTTTGCGACACCATCTTTCAATGATGTTGCCTTTTCGTACGAGTAATTTTTCTATAATTTATTGTTACTTACATAGTACCATAGACACAGATAATAATAACAAGTAAACATGCATATTAATCAGAATATTCAGATTTTATATATTTTATTTGTTTTATACTTTAATTTATTTCTCCTTTGTCTACCTAAACATAAAAAACCTACAAAATCTTTTGCCTTTAAATGAAAACTTTAATAGCTATCATTTGAGAAATATCCTAAAGGTTTATTTTCTGTTAAACCGTCTATATAATAATAAACCATTAAAGGAGGTTGTTTAAGATGGTGAAAAGAGATGATTTAAAAAACAAAACGCTCGAAAGAGTAATAGGCACTGTTAAAAATGAAAAGTAAGTGCTAAAGAGAAGGAAACGGAATAAAAAACATGAAAAAAATTTGGATCAATTAAGAAGCAAGGTCCCATATTAACGATAATAATTTGTTAATATAAGACCTTTTTTTATTTATATATACTTTATAAAATTTGTCGTAAAAAGTCAGAATATTTTTATTTATCATTTTACTAAATTAAAGTATATTTAAATTAATATACATAGATAAAGGCAAACTCTTCGAAAGAGTAGGACGCAAAGCTGCAGGTCTAAGGTTGTTTAACTACGACGGCTGTGCTGCCTGAAATATTAAGTTATTTTAGGGGGACGTTTATAATGTTTTCTATTTTTGTTGATGAAAATGGACTAGACAAGGAATGGGCAGAATTAATTTTGGAAGCACTGCAAATTGGCATACCTATTGAAGACGTTAGAGACTTTCTTCAAAAACGATTTAGAAATGAGTAGTTTTTTTGTTTTAGAGCAACTATATGCTGTAATCAAGGGAAATAAAAACAATTGGTTTTTGGAGTAGAGCGAGCTATCAACAATCAGAGCATAACAAGAGAGTTTATGTGAAATCCTTCGTTTAGTTGTCAAACTTGGTGTATACCCGTTATAATGGCATACTTGCATCATAGCTATAAAGCTGTAGTTTATACTTGTGATAGTTTTATCCAATGAAGGATTTACATTTTAAAAAAAACGTTGCTAATACAAAAAACACCTTTACACCATTTGTTTTATAAGCCTTATGACTAATAATTCGTTCTCCAATCGTTCTCCAAGAACGATTGGAGAACGAATTATTTCTATAACCCATTAAGAGCAAGTATCAAAGCACCTGATATAAACAATGTGTTGTAGTGTATCCTGTATACTATGTACTATACTGTATAGATACATAGCACGTTCTTTTAGCATCGGAAGAGCGTAACAAGACTATGCATAAACTTCAATAAAATTAATTTAATAGAAGGAGGTACAAGTCTATTGATTTTTGATGTATATCTTACTGATTAAAATTTTTTTAAATCTTCTAACATATAAAACCATTTATTGCTATAATGTTATATAGTATATCGTAAAAACAGCTAGCGATAGGGGGGAACTTCTTGCTAAAGAGTTTAAGTTTCGAATTATCTAAAAATGATAATTTGCTATCAAAACTAGTAATACTGGTTTATAGGTATGGAAATTGGGTCTATTATCAAATGAAGGTCCCCATAATACGAGAATTATTATATTTATTATATAAAATAGTAGATTTAATTTTTCTCACAACGATTATCGGGGTGGAAATACCAGCAAAATGCAAAATCGGAAAAGGTCTTGTCATTGCGCATGGAGGAAAAGGTGTTATTATCAACCCAGAGGTAATAATAGGTGAAAATGCGTATATTATTCATCAAGTTACAATAGGAGCTATTGGCCAAGGAAATACTCCAATAATAGGAAATAATGTATTAATAGGGGTTGGAGCAAAAATTCTCGGTAAAATAACAATAGGTGATAACGTTAAGATTGGTGCAAATGCTATTGTAGTAAAGGATGTTCCCAGCGGATCTACTGCAATTTCACCATCTGCTACTATTATTAACAAAGAAAAAGGAGAAAAACTTGGAATAAGTTAATATGCACTATGCTTTAATTATGAATATAGCAGGGTAGCATTTTAATATACAAATCTCACCTCAGAATAATATTTATGAGTGAGATTTTGGTTAATTGGGATTCCAAAATTTTTATAGGGATATTATTAGATATTGCTTATCCAATATCATAAAAGTAAAATGAAGGTAAAAATGGGTTGTGGTGATATGAATGAAACGATTTGCAGACTATTTAATTTTAATCTTTTTTTTAACCTATGTTTTTAGCGCATTAATTCAATATCTTGTTTCTTTTGTTGGAGCATCTTCCTTAATAGTTTTTGCTAAAAACATTATTCCGGTAATAGTGCTATTAATTTGCTTAATAAATATGCTAAAAAATAACATTATTTATACAAAGTTTGCCTTAATACTCATAATATTATTGTTTTGTACTCTTATAGGGATATTAAATAATCTCCCAATCATTCAGATTATTTTTGGAATAAAGGCAGTGATTCCTTTACTTTCTTTATATTTGTACATCGTTAACTTTAAACCTAAAATTAATTTTGTTATGTGGTATAGAATTTTAGTTCCTCTTGTAGCAATTGGTATAGTTTTAGATAAATTTTTAACATTACCTTGGTCTAGTCTGGTGTTTAGCATAGGAGGTCTAGAAAGAGAAGTTAGTCGTCAATGGAATGCTTTCGGAATCGAAAGATTAGCTGGATTTCAAGCGTCTAGTGTTGATAGTGGTACAATTCTTTCACTTTTGATTCTCTTTAGATTCACTACCATATTCGTTGGAATTAAACAAAAATTTAATATATATGACATTTTAATATTATTAATAGGTTTATACTGCATTTACCTAACTACTTTTAAATCAGCGTATATTTATATCCTATTTTTATTAATTATTACTTTGTCCTTTAAACTGCATAAATACAGCCCTTGGTTTCAGTTAGTTACGAAATTTTCCATGTTAGTTGCTTTAGCTTATTGTATTGTTCCACCTGCATTGTCAATTTTCATGAAAAATTTTAAATTAGACTTTACAAATAGTAGTTTTATTTATCAATATTTATTTACAAGTTACGGTATGAGAATAACATCAACTTGGCCACTAGCAGTACAATTACTTGATGGTTCAATTGCAAATGGATACTTCGGTAGAGGAATCGGTGGGATAGGAACTGCGCAAAAATTTGGAGAAATGACTAGATATGCGTTCGCTGATAATTTGTTTGTTTACCTTTATGTATCAATTGGAACTATTACATTATTAATTGTACTATTTATGCTAAAGGTTATTCTATTTAATAAAGATAGCAATGATAAATCTTATTTATCATTTTCTCTAATACTTTTAGTATTAATATTTGGGGCTACAACAGACTTTATTGAATCAGTATTATTAATGTCAGTAATTGGATTAATATTAGGCGAATATAGTAATCTATCTTTAAAGGATACATTGAGTATTAGGCAGGAAAAGCCTCTATATAAAAACAATTTAGAAATCAGTTAAAAAAATATATTAAAATAAATGCAATTAAATGAAAATTAGAATCATAGGACAATCAAGCACTTCGTTATGAAGTGCTTTTTTTATAGGCAAGGAGGAATGAAAATTGCACTAAAAAACCTTATCAATGTAAATAGTGATAAAACCAAATCCACCACAATAAATCACCCCAATAAAGACTTCGGAATGGATTATTCCCTTGGATATGCAACATAACAATCGCAAAATTAAATAGTGGTATTAATGTTATTCAAGATGATCGAAATCTACGTATAAACTTGAATAGACAAGCAGCTATATTTATAAAAACTAAGATTATTATTATGAATAAATACCATTTTTTCCTTTTTTAAGTTTTTCCAATCAACAACCTCTTTTCATTGCGAAATATCAAAAAAACATTTTATTCTAAACGCTTGTACTGAGAGATTCCACCATCCTTTTTCTTCTTCCTACGAAACCATATACAAATTCCCTCCCATTCTTACCATCATTTTTCACAAAATTACTTCAAAAAGACTAGCCTAACTAGTGTCATTTTGGCTAGTTATTTCTTATAGCTTAATCTCTCTAATAGTAACATCGACATTAAACTTCCTAATTTTATCCATGAGCAATAGGATTATCTTCCCTTCCTCCTTTTTCGTCTTTTTTCCTTTTTTGCGATCCTTTGTTAGACTGTTAGTTAGCAATCCAAAGGAGTTGTTACTAGCATGAATAAACGAGAAACGTGGATTGATGTTGCAAAAGGGATAGGAATCATTCTTGTTATCATGGGGCATACAAGCAATGATATTGCCCAGCATTACTTTTTTTGGTTTCACATGCCTTTATTCTTTATTTTGAGCGGCTATACGTTCAAAGAAATTTCAAATACAACGGACTTTTTGGTTTGGCTTAAAAAGTTTACCAAACGATTAATGATCCCTTATTTCTCTTTTGGCATATTCCTTTTCACGCTTTATACATTTACCAAAATAATTACGAATGAATTTACATTAATAGATACTTTCCAGGATTTTAAGGATCTTCTTTATGGCGGACAAGTGCTAACTGGATATTTTACTGTGTTTTGGTTCATTACTTGCCTACTCTTTACACAGATCTTATTTGCGGCTATTCTTTTGTTTTTTAAATCGCATAAAAGCAGGATATCCATTATTGTACTGTGCTATGTACTGGCTCATATTGAAGCAAGCTTGGTCCCTGAGGATTTTGCTTTTCCTTTAAATGCAGATGTATCTTTGCTTGCGCTTGCGTATGTTGCGATCGGCTGGTATGTCAAACAATACGCAAAACACTTGTTCAAAAGTTATTCTGTAGCTCTCGCTATTCTAGGTGTTTTCACCTTATTATTGCTAGGGGAGCATTTAAACTTATTCGAATATACACTAGATATGAAAAATCATGGTTATACGAATGTGGTATTAGACTTACTTATTCCAGTAACCTTTAGTTTCACACTACTACTGATTTGCTATTGGTTGGCAAAAATACCAAGCGTCAATGTCTTTGCCAATCTCGGGAAAGTGACGATGCCAATCATGTACTTGCACATGCCTTTTAATCGAATAGTTGCCTTGGAGTGGGACAGTTACCATTGGTTGCTGTTTACGTTAATTGGACTAGTTGTTCCGCTGATTTTTTATAAGATTAGTGAAAAATATACGATTACAAAAGTGTTGTTTTTAGGAAAGCCGATATTCCTTAGAAGGAAGTTTATTAACTTCATATAATAAGAGTTTCAAAGACGAAGAGTGGAGCAATACATGGCACTTTTCGTCTTTGTTGTTTTTTTGCCGGAAGTTGTGCACCTAATTGAAAATGCCACTATTGCTTCAGATTACTTGGATACAGGAGAAAAGATGCTAAAACAAATTGACAAAAGAGTAAAAAAACTAAAAAATGGATATATAAACATATATTAACACTTAGTGAGGTATCATCTATCTTGAAAAAAACACTTAAGTATTTAACATTATTCACTTGGGCAGTTCTTTTTACCTATTTCTATGATATGTTCATGCCTAAAACAATCCTATACCTTATCATTGGCATCCCGGTGCTTATTATTAGCTGCCTTTATCTGTTGAGATTGTTTGAAAATAGGGAGCAGAATTAAAATGAAATGCGCCTTTATAAGGTGCCTGACCCCCAGTGCTTTAAAGTACAAAAGGGGAGGAAAGCGGTGAATGACAAAATGATCCTCCTTAATGGAATAAGACGAAAAAAGCGTCCAACATATAGGACGCTTTCCTCTATTCCTTTTATAAAATTAATTCACTCCTACCGCACTAAAGGCATTTGCAACCGTTGTTTTTTCCAAACTAGATGCGCCGTATAAATCTGCTGCTGATTGGACTAATGCTGCTTTTGCTTGTGAGAAGGTAGCGGACGAAGTTAAGTAAGTAGTATTTGCCCGATAGAAAATCGCACCTAACTTATCTACCCCAATTCCTTGTACAGTTATCCCATAATGAGTACCGCCGGCTCCAATTAAATAAGCAGCTTTGTTGATAATCCCGCTGTTTGTATGAACTCCACCATTATCAGAGGTTCCCGTATATCGTTTCGAATAATGGTCAGGATCTCCATATTTTGCAGGATCAGACATGGAGCGAAGGGCATCTCCTGCAATAGTTGGTGTATAAATATCCTCGCCAATATCATAGTCTGCTTTAGACGCTTGATACTTGTATTCTACTACTGTTCCAAAAATATCCGAAATGGCTTCATTAAGAGCGCCAGATTCATATTGATAGATTAGATCAGATTCTGAAGAAGTGACTGCATGTGTTAATTCATGGGCTACTACATCCAGTCCGCCGGATAACGGGATAAAATTATAGCCGTCTCCGTCGCCATATACCATTTGGGTTCCATTCCAGAATGCATTATTATAATTTTTACTATAATGCACGGTTGATTTCAAACTAGCTCCTAGTCCATCATAGGAATTGCGATTAAACGTATTTTTGTAATAGTCATACGTTTCACCTGCGTAATTATGGGCGTCTACCGCCGGAGCATCAAAGGCAGTCTTGAACACATTATCCGCATCTGCCCAAAGCGCTCCCGGCAGTCTGTTTCTATTTTGTCCATTATAGGTAAAAATTCCATTCCCTCTCGTATTGTCTTGAAGATAATAGACGCCGCTCGATAACGTAGTGTTTAATGATACCGTATTATTTGTTAAACCAGTGCCGGATCCTACTGCATTTGTCCCCGTCACTTCATCCAATGTATTATATTTATTTAAAATTTCTCCAGTCTGAGCAGAAACAAAATAATAGTAATTTCCTGGCTTTGGATCTAAAAAGTTTAGATTTACTTTATATGCATAATCCGCTTGATCATTGGCTGTAAATACAACTAGGTCAGACTTGGGTGTCTCTTCATATGTAGGAGTAAACCCTAAATCTTTCTGTGCTATATCAATCGCTTCTTTTGCCTTTATTCCTTTATTGGCTTTGCCGCTAAGCTTGTCCTCTAAATCAGCAACTACTGTACCAGACACTACATTCAACTCGCCTTTGTCGTTGATAACAGCAGACTGTGTAGAACCAAATACCGGAACCCCTTCAAATATTTGCTGCAGCTTTACCACCGTATTCCCTAAATCATCTTTGCTTTTTTTCTCTATCTTAAAAGAATCCTTTGCTTTTTTCGTTCCAAGCTTATAGGACTTCTTATTTTTATCAAAATAATCAAATAAGATCGTTTCTGCGGTTTGTGTGGAAGCTTCGCTTAAGTTTCCAGCATTGAATTCCAGGGAATCTTTTTCCTTATTATATTTCTCCACACTCAAGACGTTCTTCGCAGCCAATGCATTGGATTGAGGCAACACCGAAACCATAAGACCAAGAGACAAAACTGTACTTGCTACTAACCTTTTTTTCATTTTACATCTCCTTCTCCATTTCCTATTTGAGTATTTTTTGATTTTCTTTCCCCTCTGTAACATTACACTACTAAACTAGTAATAACTTTATTGAAATAACACCTCTCTTTCTATTTACATTAATAGAATAATTCACGATACCAACTTGATAGTCCTTCTATAAATGAGAGAAAATTACAAAAATTAATGAAATTACTTCTTTTTACCTAATTTAAATCTTTTTTATCTCGGGAAATAATCAAAAACACTTTTATTAAACTAGCTTTTTTATAAGGAAATACAAGAGATGTTTTTCACAACAAAAAAAAGAACTAGCTAGATTTCTAAACTAGTTTTTAAATAAGATTTATTCCATTCATCTTCACCCTTTCCTACACAAATGAAAAAAGTTCTATTTTTACACAAAATAAATTATTTTTATATATTTTATATCTATATTTATACAATATTAGAAAAACTTCTTGGCTTTTGTATTTATACTAAAAGAAAGGAGCATGGAAAATGAATTCCATGCTCCTTTTCTAAGACTAAAAAGCGGTTACATATATTTTTTTTAAAAAATAGCTGCCATTAAATTGTAATTTATTTATTCTTCTTTTGCTTAGCAATTCCTTCTTAAATTAAACTCTCCTTTTATTTTTAAAAAAACAGCTGATCTTCTTCAAGGAAAGCACCCTTTAGTTGAAGAAATAGTTAGTTTTCTCACAGACAAAAAAGTACATATAGTTAATTAATCTCTAATAAGATTACCGTCTTTATCAAAACGCTTGAATTTATAGGTAAGATTTCCAGCATTTTTAAAATAAATCCAATAAACAGACTTGTAATTCACTTTTAACTCCTGTTCTATTACCTGTTCATTTACACCTAATTCTATTTTAGCAATCTCATTTTCTTGATTAGTAACAATCATAAATTTTAATTCGTTGGATTCTTCATTCGATACGTGAATTAAATAGGAAGCAAATGATTGACCTTCACTTTGTGAATTTTTCACATTTCTAGTGAGTCTTTTAGAAAAGTGGTTAAATATTCGACATTGGTTATTTTTTTATTGCATTCGCTGCTATCGGCGCAAATAAGATTGCCGATGGACTTATAATAATCTGGATTTTTAGATTTTTTTGCTTTTGTAACGGTAGAAAAATAAGCAACCTCACCAAAACAATTACAGAAGGAACAAAGGTTTTTTTTACTAGTCGGTGCAAATTCACATTCAATGCCGACCATTTTTCCCTCTAGCTCATATACTATAAATTTTTTATTGGATCTTAGGTCGTTCCAGCTTAAATAGGTCAGCTGGCTGTGGTCTATATTTGATAAATCAGGCAGCTTTAATTTTTTATGTTTCGGAAACATTTTTTTCAGCTGCTGCTCGGTGATTTTTGGAAAGGACAGCAAATAGTCCGACAGAAGCTGGATATATAGCTCATACTCTTTATCTGTTTTCAATCTGGAAAGATCCAGCATTTCTTGTTGTTCCAAGGATACATTTGGAAAGAGGTCGAAGATTTTGGCATTGGCTAAGTCGATCACAGCAGCCAACACGTTTTGGGGTACGTTCTTTTTGGTGCTGTCCTTAATTAAAGCAATCTGTTTTTTGATAAAATTCAACTGTTCATTTTTAATAAATTTTTTGGTCATCACGTATATCTCCAATCATTTTGCTGCCGGCTCGTTACACTTATTTTAAACAATGCAGCAAACCTCTAAAATAGATAAAATGACTTAGAAACGTTTTTTACATAAAGTAAACTTCCATCAGTGGGGGTTTTTCCTCCTCCCCCACTGATGGTTAGTTGCACTTATCGGACCTTTACGGGCAGTTATCCCCCACCTAGCTTCCACGATCTCTCAGCATCCCCGAGGTGGGGGTTTTACTGCCCGTTAAGAGTGGGATAAAAACAGCACGGATGAAGAAGTTTCACCAGTGCTGTTCGCCTACTTTTTATGTGAATAAACAATTTTCTTAATGGTTTCCGTTGAAAGGTAATATTCCTCGGCTAGCTGATGGATACTGGTGCCACTAATAAAAGAATTTCTAATAGCAGCATTACGGCGGTCAAGCAGCCGTCTTCCTCCACTTGAAGTTCCCCATTTCCGATACTCCGTTTCCTGCTTAGGAATATAAAGGGTTTCCCCTTGAACATACTTTTGGATTTCTACGAGTAGCTTCTCAGGTAAAACTTTATTTGCATTCATATATTTCAATTTTGCCCGCCCCCTTATTTTGATTTTGAAAAAAATAAGGTGCAAAGCCAAAATATTAGAAAAGCTTGTTCAGCGATAAAAAATTAAATGTTTCGCCCCATGCAAAGTATCGCCTTTCTAATAATAGGCTTTGCATGAGTGGAAGTAGTACCAGACAATTTTACGTGATTGTCCACCTGTAAGCACCCCCTTTAATTTGAAATTATAGCAAAATTTATCATTCAATTGAATAGTTTTAGCCTCTTGTTTTTAATGGAGTTTTTTTATCCCACTCTTAACGGGCAGTAAGACCCCCACCTCGGGGATGCTGAGGAAACGAAGAAGCTAGGTGTTGAAACTTGCCCGTAAAGGTCCGATAAGTTCAACTAACCATCAGTGGGGGATGAAGAAAACCCCCACTGATGGAAAGGTTCACTTTATCAATTGGTTCCAAGACCATACTACAAGGAAAGTTTGCTGCCTTTGATTGTAAAGAATGCCACGAACCACTAGAAGGCTAAATTTTTATGTAATCTTTCTTTAGAGAATCCCATTTATATGAACCTTCCTTAACAATTACCATTTCAGCCCATTTTACTCCTGTATCTAAATCATCTCCTATATCTAAATCATCAATACTAGCTAACTTATAATCATAACCAATTATTTCGTTTGTAACTGCAATTAAATCATTTTCTTCGTTCGAATATTTATAAACAAAAACTAAATTTTTCTCATCTAGCATTTTAAATACTCTCCCCTTTATGAACATAGCTGTATTTTATATTATAACCAAAATTAAGGCAGTCAACTCGAAGGGAATTTGATGAGATTAAACCAATAGGAACTTCTTCTGGTTCCCCATAACCGACACATACATATTATCCCTATCTTAAATAAAAATACTTCCCGTTAATACAGCGTTTTGATTCCCCAGCATTTATAATGGAGATATCGAATATAATGGTATGTAAGCTTAATCTCGAGGGGGAATAATATGCTAAAATTTTTAGTGATCAGCCAAATTTTTTATTTGATTTGCATCGTGCCTTGGCTTGTTATTTTTGGTTTATCCTTTATGAGTTTTGACGGTGGTGTTAACTTCTTTAACGTTGCTTTTGTTATAGGAATTGGTTTATATCCAATTGCTGTCATCTTATGCTCCATTTTTGCCTGGTTTCTTCGAGAACGCAGCAAGCGAGTTGCCATTATTCTTAATTTAGTACCGATGCTATGGGTAGCAGGTTTGGGGATTCCATTGTTATTCCTTAATTTTTCATAAGAAAGGCAATGTCATTTATGATTACTCCTATTTTCCGCCATCAAGTATTTCAAATAGTTCTGATGACTTATTTTTGTCCAATTGAATATATTTACTTTCAGCATCTATTACAAGTTCCACTTTATCTTTATTTGGACTTATCCAAAGTTCATATAACACCGCTTTTGCTTCAATTTCAGGATTTTTAAATTGAAATACAAATCTGTAATCTGCAGGTCGTACCATATCTACTTTTGCATTTTCCCAATCAATATCGTCTATTATCTCTTTCACTTTTTTAACTTGCTCATTATTAGTAATTTCTTTGAAGTCTTTATATTTATTTTCATCACTACTACTCTTTTGAACTTCTATATTTTGTTCTTCATCTTCCATTACGTTTGAACAACCTGCTATAAAGTGATCCTTCCATCAGTGGGGGTTTTGTTCATCCCCCACTGATGGTTAGTTAAACTTATCGGATCTTTACGGGCAGTTATCCCCCACCTAGCTTCCTCGATTTCTCAGCATCCCCGAGGTGGGGGTTTTACTGCCCGTTAAGAGTGGGATAAAAATTGAAATTATTCCAAGAAAAGCAACTAAATGTTTAATATTTTTCAAAGTTATCTCCTCCTCTTTATAATAGACGTATGTTAATTGGAGAAGTCTCAAATTTTTCCTTTTTATTATATCTCTTTAAAAGCAACAAGCTTTGAGAAAACAGCCAAAAAGAAAAAGCACTCTTCGGAATGCTTTTTCTAGCCGTAATGATGGATTAAATATATTTCTTCAAAGAGAAAAATTGAATGATTGGATATGCGCATAAGCGATGCATAAGGCGATAAACAAAGTATAGTTCTTCCCGCTGCAAATAAAGAAAACGTCTATTATCCAAAGGATAAATAATATGATCAAAACAAAATAATAACTTAAATGGGCGCTGTTTCTCACAATTTGTTTTCCCATTTCACCTTTTTGAACTTTTCTTCTATTTATTGCTTTCTTATCTATCCCATATGTCTTAACCCCCACGGAGTTATATAGTTTATTGGCTGGTTTATCACCGGAAAATATTTTTATATTTCCCATCAATTGAAAATTAATCTGTTCTAATGTGATTCAACTGTTCTATCACTCACCATATACCATAGAGTGAAAACAACATTTTTTAGTATAAATCTAGAATAGATTTTAATCGGGGGTTTTGATTATGACGGAATACACGATTTTTGCTTTAGCCTTTGCAGCTTCTGCAGCAGCACCTGGGCCAGAAACGTTAGGAATTTTATCTAGAGCTTTGTCTGGCAGACTTTTTGCAAGCTTGCCTCTTGCTTTCGGCATTATTATGGGAAAATTAATCATGCTAACAGCAGCCCTTCTTGGTTTAACTGCCTTGGCGGAAATACTTGGGCCTCTATTCGTGGTATTAAAATATGTTGGAACAGCCTATCTATTATGGCTCGGCATAAAAAAATGGAGAAATGCTAGTAGAGCTTTTGAAATAAAAAAAAATCCAAACCCCATAAATTGGACTATCGAAGTAGGGCTGGGTCTTGCATTGACTCTTTCTAACCCTATTGCGATTGTTTTTTATATAGCACTCCTTCCAGGTGTAGTAGATGCCTCTAATGTCACATGGAACAGCTATATGATACTGTGTTTCATCATTGTTTGTATGATGCTTATTATTATGATCGGGTATAGTTTGATAGGAGCAGCTGCGAAAAAAATGTTCTCTTCCCCGAAGTTTAAGATACATCTTGATCGATTAGCCGGTACAATGATGATCGGCGCAGCAATCTTGATGGTAATTCGTTAAGTATGCTTTTATTTGTACTATATTAATAAAGATGGTTGGTTTAAAATGGAGAGAAAACTACAGGTCAAAACATTGTAAACTATTTTGTATATAAAAAACCAAAAAGTTGGACGATTTTAAGTATAACTAATAGATACAAGGAGTTTTCGTTATGCATAAAGACATGGAAAGTATTTTGGAAAACTGGGTTGAAAAAATAAAGGAAGATGAGTTCTATCTAGCTCATTCCTTTGATAGATTAATAGATAATAAAAGCAGTATGGAAGCATTTGAGTATATCCCTCATATGCTAGATGCCATACTAGAAACAAATGATGATTTTATCGCTTCTCAATTAATCTTTTATACCAACTGTATGTATGGAAAAGCGAATACAACAGAACTTCATCCTGTTTTCGTTTTAAAACTAGAAGAATTAGAAAGCCATATTCACCATATAGATGGTAATCATTCTAAACGCGAATATGAAGAAATGAAAAGAGATTTACGAATGACATAAAGTGAACCTTTCCATCAGTGGGGGGTTTTCTTCATCCCCCACTGATGGTTAGTTGAACTTATCGGACCTTTACGGGCAGTTATCCCCCACCTAGCTTCCTAGATTCCTCAGCATCCCCGAGGTGGGGGTCTTACTGCCCGTTAAGAGTGGGATAAACGTCTTTGCACTATCTTCTAGATAGTGTGTTTTTATCTAGATTGTGGAAAAAGATACCTAGAGAGGATAAAAAGAAAAAGAATTTTGCGAAATCCCCAGCATTTTTGCGGAAATTTTATTTTTTTTGCGAAAAATTAGGTTTTTTTGCGAAATTTCTTCTCTTTTTTGCGAATGCAATTTCTATCAGTTTCATTCCGCTTAATTCACTATTTGAACATCATTTATTGGCCAAATTTCCCTACTAATTTCCCCTAACTTTCTGGAGAACGTCATGCTTTCTATTTTTTGCATTAAATTTTCTATAAACAAGTTGAAAATAGTACGAAATGGATTATTTTTCAATTCAATACTTCTTCTCATCCATCCGATATATCTAGTGACAGCAAGCATATTTAGATTGAATCAAAGGAGAAAACCGTGTGAAATTACTCAAAAATATGACAATCACAAAAAAATTACTCGTAATTATAAGTGTCAGTGCGTTATCACTTAGTATTGTGGGAATGGTTGGGCTGAATTATATAAAAGAAATGGCAAAGGATTCTGAAAAAATGTATAAAGAAAATCTATTGCCTATCAGTCATCTGATGCAGTTCAGATTGAACACGAGAGCGAACGATGCCTACACGCTCGAACTGATGCTTACAAAAAATCCAACAAGAAAAAATGAACTATACAAGGAAATAGACACGAATTTGAATGAAAATAAGGCAATTGTTCGGCAACTCCAAAATAGCAAGATG
The DNA here is from genome assembly GCF_052663225.1 of Niallia sp. 03133. Taxonomy (NCBI): domain Bacteria; kingdom Bacillati; phylum Bacillota; class Bacilli; order Caryophanales; family Bacillaceae; genus Niallia; species Niallia sp. 03133. The sequence goes on along the minus strand of NZ_JBQTCY010000013.1, from coordinate 61,888 downwards.
GACAATAAAGAAGCGAAATTGATGCAGGACTTTGTAGAACAGGCTAAAGTTCTAGAAGCTTCTAGAGATAAGGTATTACAGTGGGCAATGTCTAATCAAAATGAAGAAGCCTATTCAGTCTATTCAAAGGAATTGGAAACGAACCGATTAGCAGTAACCACCATACTTAGAGAATTACAAAGCACTAATATTTCTATTGCTGAACGAATTAATCGGGAAAACCACGAGGGATTAAAGCAAGCGACTACCATTGTATGGGTCGTTATTATAACTGCTCTTCTTCTTTTATTATCACTTGGCTTTTTCATTGCCAAAATGATTATCACTCCAATAAGAGAAATAAAAAGTTTGCTTGGCAAAGCAGAAAATGGAGATCTTACAGTAAAAGGAAATTATCAGTCAAAAGACGAAGTTGGCGAATTAATGACATCTTTTAATCATATGACGGAGCAGCTTCAAGCTACTCTTGCTACGGTAAGTGATTCCTCTCAGCAAGTCGCAGCTGCTTCTGAAGAATTAAGTGCGAGTGCTGAGCAAAGCAGCAAAGCGAGCGAGCATATTACATTAACCATTCAAGAGCTGGCTTATGGTACGGATAAACAAGTTCAAACGGTGGAAGATAGCTCTAGTGTAATAACAGATATATCACAGTATACAAAAACAATGGAAGAAAACACCCAAAAAATGACACAAGGTGCCCATCATGCTTCTCAAATGTCATTAGAAGGAAATCAAGCAATTGAAGAAGTCAGCAACCAAATGAATTCGATCAATACTAATGTAAACCGTTTATCTGAAACAGTGAAAAGCTTAGATGAACGTTCTAATGAAATCGGCAAAATCACCGATGTTATTACTGCTATTTCATCGCAGACAAATTTGTTAGCATTAAATGCAGCGATTGAAGCGGCAAGAGCTGGCGAGCATGGGAAAGGATTTGCTATTGTTGCAGACGAAGTAAGAAAGCTTGCGGAAGAATCATCCAAATCAACCGAACAGATTTCCAAGCTCATCCAACTTATTCAAAAAGATACGGAAAGTACCCTTCAATCGATGAAAAACACGTCCGATGAAGTTCAGACAGGACTAAAAGTAGTGGATGTAGCAGGTGATTCCTTCCAAAAAATCGAAATCGCTATTAAGGATGTCGTCGTGCAAATAGAAGAAATTTCGAAAACGTTAAAAGACTTGGCAAAAGGAACAGAGCTAGTAAATGATTCCATCCTTGTTGTAAGTGAAGTAGCAGAAGCATCTGCTTCCAGTACCCAAAATGTTTCTGCCGCAACCCAAGAACAGCTTGCTTCCATGGAAGAAATCGCATCCTCTTCCGTATCTTTGGCTATGTTAGCGGAAGATCTTCAAATGATGCTTACTAAATTTAAAATCGGATAAATACGGAGGATTCGGGGGAAGGCTTTTGGGTGCCTTCCTTTTTTTCTGACTGTTTTTAAGCAGATTGTTAAACAGCACTGAATCTGCCTTTAATCTATTTACTTCCCTATAAGTTTAAATCCATACTATACTGTTTTTGTATCTATAAAAAGAAAGGGAGAAAAAGCAATGGGAAAACAAATATATATTATCCATGGGTACGGAGCTTCACCAGCCAATCATTGGTTCCCATGGTTAAAAGAAAAATTAATAACGGATGGTAATCAAGTTTCGGTTCTTCACCTGCCAAATTCGTCTGACCCCAAGAAAGAAGAATGGTTGGAAACATTAGCTGATAACATAAAGAATTCAGATAACAATACTTATTTTGTAGCACATAGCTTAGGGTCTATCACACTATTGAACTATCTAGACCAATTAGATCCGTTGCCGAGCTTTGGAGGCTTTATTCTTGTTTCTGGCTTTTCTGAACCATTATCACCCTTACCTTCATTAGATCCTTTTACAGATAAAAAAGTGGATGATAAAAAAATAATTTCTGCAACTAATTCACGTGCTGTTATTGCTGCCAAAAATGACTATATTGTTCCTTTTCAATTAAGTCAAAATTTATCAAAACAATTGGATGCATCATTTTACCCTGTTGAAAAGGGTGGTCATTTTCTAGAAGATGATGGTTTCACTACTTTCCCATTGGTTTATGATATTCTAAACAAAATGATGAAAACTGTATAAAGTGCCCCTTCCATCAGTGGGGTTTTTTCCTCCCCCACTGATGGAAAGCTTGAGTTCCACAGGATGTGGATCACACAAACGAAGACATAAGGAAGTGGCGACCTTAGTTTGTGTACCTCTATCGGACCTTTACGGGCAAGTTTCAACACCTAGCTTCCTCGATTCCTCAGCATCCCCGAGGTGGGGGTCTTACTGCCCGTTAAGAGTGGGATAAACTAATAAAATAATGTAACCTTTTATAGAACAAAAATTTCTGCTATTCCATATGAGGATACTTTCAGTAACTGCCCCCACACCCTATCAATTTTTTAAACTATCTTTTTTATTTAGACAAAATATACTCGTGAATCAAGTAAGGAGTTAAGGTGTTATTTAACTAATTTTTATTTGTTAGGAGTTTTGTAACATTCCTACGTTTGTTCTCATTATGTATTCGAGTAAATTATCTAATGCTGCTATTTACTAAAGCCGCCTCGATTTCAGTTTTCAATTCCACCGCCGTTATTTCAGTAGGATATTGATATTCTTTGTTATTGATAAAAACAGCAGGCACCATTTTCACATTTCTACGGATGGCTTCAGCAGTTACGTTTAAGCTAATTTCGGTATTTTGTGGTTCTTCTTTTAATTGGTATTTTTCTTCTAATAGATTCTTGATTTCTTGATTGTTCAAATGATCCCATTCCCCTTGTGATCCAAATAATTCCTTTAAGATTTCTTTCACACGCGATGGATTCTCATAATCTAGGAAGAGGTTAATTAACGTTCCATTTAACAGCATCTCTCTAGGCTTGTCATAATGTTTTACAATGAATTCAATTTGCCCATTATCTAAGGAGTCTTTTAAAACATCTTCTGCAATACCGTAAAATGACGCACAATAAGGGCACGCTAAATTCAAAAACACTTCAACCTTTACTGGAGCATCTTTCTGTCCAAAACTTAATAGAGACTTCTCAATCGGATTCGTCAATTCTCTCACTCTCTTTCCATAAAGTTCTAGTTATTTCAACAAATTATAACAATTCCTATAAGAATTATCAACATTAATTCCCATAATATTTAACTCCTATAATATTCAATTCTATATTCGCCTTCTAGATTGTTTGGAATAATGCTTTGAATGATAGTATTGTTAGTAATTTAGAAATTCCATCACCCATATAAGAAATCGGAACCTTTGTACCTAACTCCACATCTGCCAACTACTATTAATTCTTTTCCCATTCTCATCAACATTACTTGCCGTTTGATAGAAGAAAAGAAGAAAAGCACCCTATTCAGAGTGCTTTCTGCTGTGATATTCCTCCAGCTTTTTATACATACGTTCTTCTTATGTATTGTTTTCTATTTCATATCACTAATTTTCACTTCAAAGATAGTCAATAAAGCTATTGTTATTCCTATTGCTAATAACCAAGCTAACAGAGGATTTTTATGGTGTATTGGTAAAATAAAAAAAATAATTCCAGTAAAAATAACAGACCATCCCATGTTCCAACCATTATGATAAGTGATAAAGCCAAACTTACAGTTAGAATATTCTATTACTATAAATATGACTAACCATAATAAAAACCATAATGCGCGTTTTATCCAACCAGTAGGGAAATTGCCTAAATATATTAATACCGTTGCCGTGTAAGATATAGTCATTGCTAAAAGTGTAATCATCGTATGATTAGGTAAAATTAAATCATGAAAGAGCCACATTGTTTTATTGTAAAGCAAAAAATTATATAAAAAGTCTCCCATCATAAAGAAAAGAATGGTTGGATAATATTTTTTCCAATTCCTCCAATCTCCCCATATAACCCCTGCTATTATATATAATACATTTATTAAAATATACATATGTTATCCTCCAGAAGATTATTACTATAATTATCCAGAAATTATGAGGAGGAAGGAGATAAGGATCTGAGAGCTGAATTATTGCATCACAGTTCTTATGCTCCCACCTTCCTCTTTAGTGGAAGAGAAAAACACTTGATTCTATGCATTCGGTAATTTTTTCATCTTTATATTAAATAACTCAAAGTTCGCAGTTATCAATTCCTTTTCATGTCCCTGAGACAACTTGTTTTGCAGCAATAGAAAAGGGAGGTTGATTTTTCTATTTGGGTATTTTTTTAAAATTTATTGCTTCTAAATAGGGTGGTTGCTTTCCGTTTCAGGTTGCTCGCTTTCCGTGGGGCGTGCGATGAGCCTCCTCGGCTTCGCCTTGCGGGGTCTCATCTGTCCCGCTAATCCCACAGGAGTCTCGAACCTTCTACTACAATCAACTAGGTTTATCAATTGGTTGCGTCGCTGAATCTAGTAAAAACATCCATCTTTTAGAAAACTGACTCAGGTTCACCTGTTGGTAGAACAATGTTGAAAGTGGACATGAAAAAAATCAACTCTACTACTGTTTTGTAGTAAAACCTTGTTTTATCATGCTGTCTCTTCATCTTTCACTTTGCGAAGTTTGAGTAAATAAATTCATGATTTGCAAAATCCGTAATATCTATTGTGATATAAAAAGAACCAACATAATCTTGTCTACTCCTTATTTTGCATCTTTAAAAATATGTTCGTAATGAACTTAGACACGATAAACAAAACTACATAGAATAAAAATAAGTGGATGTAATTTACTCCATTAAACATGATGAAAAACGCAAAGTACTGCGGATCGCCTTAGAATAAATGCACCGACTTCTGACGCAATCGTTGCATAAAGATAAAAGCTTTTTTGAAGATTTAGCGTCCATTGATAAACAAATATAACTGCACACACCTTTTAAAAATAATTTACTTCCCATGCTAGGTTTTCCTATTTTAATAAAACAATTCTTATGACGATAACGCCTAGGGAAATCATCATTCTCATATTTGCCACAATTATTCGTTTTCTGCTTCTCCCCAAGCCCTTTTTTCATGAAAAAATGCACAATTAATGATATGATATTATCCGCTTGTCTATTCACGGAACCGATTCCTCTAATAAGGAAGAAACTCGGAAACATGAGACCATGCATTCTTAACAGGAGGATATTTCAATGAATATAAAACAAAAATTTCTACTTGGGTTTGGCGTTATCTTGCTATTTATTGCTGCGATTGCCTGTCTTGGTTATATAGGTAATGACAGGACCGATCAAAAATTAGCGGACATGATGAGGAAAGAGTATCAGTTAATTCAGCTGACTTCTGATATGGAGGAAAATGTCGCCAATCGTGTGATCCTTGCTCGGGGCTATGTGTTGTATGGCGATCCTGCTTATAAGGAAAAGTTTATTGCTGAAACAGAAAAAGCTGCTGTTTTAAAAGAAAAGCTGAAAACGGTAATGGGGGATTCTTTTGCTCTTCAAGATGCGGTGGCCAAAAGTGAAAAATGGGAAGGTTTAATCCTTCATCAAGTGATTCCCGCTTATGATGAAAACGGGTTTGATGTAGCCATTCCCATAATGGAAAAGTATTGCCAAACATGGTCAACGGATGCCAGAGACGCTTGGAGTGCAATCAAATCCAATGCTAATAATCAATTAATGCAGACATCTGATTCGATTATTGCTGATAATCATGTTCAAAAAAAATGGTTTGTAGGCATAGCTATCCTCACCACGCTTGCAGCAATTGTTGTTGCTGTTTGGATGTCCAAAAGCATTGTTTCTCCAATCCATGCGGTTGTCCATCGCTTGTCCAGCATTGCCAATAATGATTTATCAGGTCCACCTCTTTCTTTTAACAGAAAAGATGAATTTCAAGATTTAGGAAATGCCGTAAATAATATGATCCACAACCTAAGAGAAATGATTGCTAGCATTACGGAAATGGAGAAGGGTCTATTCACAGCTTCTTCTAAGTTAGTGGAAAATCAAGAGGCGCTAGAGGAAAAGGCGGAAACGATTCAAACATCTGTTTATCATGTATCTGGTGGTTCTCATATGCAAATGGAGAGTGCTGCTGAAACAGCGAAAGCGATGGAGACAGTGTCCAACCGAATGGAAGCTATTGCCCAATCATCTGTTGAGATGTCTAACTATTCACTGCGTGTTAATGATTTTGCTGCTAATGGGAATGAGATCATTCAAAACACAATTCAGAAATTGAAGGGGTTAGATGCCACTGTTTCAGACACAGCTGCTGTAATGGAAAAGCTTGGGCAGCAGACAAACCGGATTGGAGATATTTCTGCTCTCATTAATGATATTGCCGATCAAACGAATTTGCTGGCATTAAATGCTACCATCGAAGCAGCACGAGCAGGTGAGCATGGAAAAGGCTTTGCCGTTGTGGCAAATGAAGTAAGAATGCTTGCAGAACGTTCCAAACAATCTGCCGGAGAAATTGTTACCATGATATCGTCCATTACAGGAGATGCAGATGCAGCAGTTGGCACCACTGTAAAAAGCAAGGAAGAAATGGAAGCTAGCCTCCATTCAGCGAACAACGCCGGCCTTGCCTTTAAAAATATCCAATCTGCTGTTCAAAATATGACGGCACAAATACAAGAAGTTTCCTCTTCATCGGAGGAAATTTCCGCGGGTTTAGAAGAAACAGCCGCTTCTGTTGAACAATTAGCCAACATCGCAAAAGAAAACGCAGAAGCAATTGACTATGTTTCAAGCAGCACAACAAGCCAGCAGCAATCCGTAGAAAAAGTCGGCCATATTATAGAAGAATTAAACAGAATGTCAGGCGAGTTGAAAAGGATTATGGAGAAGTTTGAGATTTGATTGGGAGTTTTTGTGTTAAAGGAGGAAGGGTACGGTGCCTTCCTCTTTTTTGGTGATGGTAGAGGGGTGTGGACTCGCTTTTTTGAGTGGCATTGGAAACTATATTAGGTTTTATTGCGAAAAACTCAGTTTTTTTGCGATATCTCAATTTTTTTTGCGAAAACCCCTATTTTTTTGCAATATCTCCACTCTTTTTTGCGAATGAAAGCTTTAGCCTCTTCCTCCTTTAACATGTATAAGGAAAACGAAAGCAATTTTCTGCCCTTCCAATACCTTATTTAATCAATGAGTAAATATTTGTGTGATGGGGAACATCATTTTGGTGTAAGTAATTTCTTAAAACCCCTTCTTTTTCAAAGCCTAGCTTTACTAGTAGTTTATTAGATGCTTCATTTTCTGTGAAGACGACAGCTCCAATACGTATTAATTCTAGTTTATTAAATCCGTAGCTTATTACTTCAGAAACCGCTTCTTCAGCATATCCGCATCCCCAGTATTCAGGAAAAAGGGCATAGCTTAACTCAGCTTTTTTATGCTCAACCGACCAATTTTGCAACCCAATTGTACCAATAATGCTTTCATCCTCATTCCGCTGAATTCCCCACTTTATCCCTTGGTTCCCCTTGAAACTATCATCAAAATTTCTAATAATTTCCTTTACCTGTTCTATACTTGATAATGGCTGTTGTCCATAATACCGCAGTACTTTCTCATTAGAAAAACAATTTAAAATAGCTGGTGCATCACTTTCTGTTAATTCTCTCAAGACAAGTCGATCGGTTGCTATCGCAGGAAACATACTCCAACCTCCCCTTTTCTTCAATATGAATATTTTACCATTACCTAAATGTTAAAACAGGTCAAATTCAATTCATATTGAATGAAAGTTTCGTATTGGCCGATTCCCAGACTATTTCTTGATGAGGCAAAAAAATAAGAACTCAGTCTTCGTCACGTACTTTTTTATAAAACGGAGAAAATTTATCTCGTCTGCTTAAATAATGAGCCACCAAATAAATCAGTATCTGAATAGGAATTGAATAATGAAACTTCCATTTGGTCGGCACATAAACCCCCATCCATTGAAAAAATGGTTCTGCAATAAATGCTGAAAATAATGCAAACAAAACTGCCTTCAGAAAAGGATTGCTATTAGGTTTTATTTGCAAAAAGAATATAACGGTTACAGGCATTAAGGTAACATCCCAAGGAAAATATGTCGGAACAATCGGCAGCACATTAAATCGATAATGCCACAAACCAAATTGATCTCCCACTATATCAAGAGCAAGTGCAATAATGATGACAAAAAATCCAGCATAAAGAATACGATCCGTGCTTTTCTTTTTTCGGAAAATAAACCAAAGAATCCAAGGGAGGATGGATAACCCTACTCCTATCCACCATAAATCAGTAAAAACGACATGTTCCTTCCAAATATCAACTTTTTCTTGAATTAATCTATGTATGTCTGAAATATTATTATCAATCAACTTTTCAATATGTTGTTTATCTTCCATTTTGAACCTCTAGTTTTTTCATTATCATGCCATAAACGGGAGGTAACTATTCGCTTTAGAAAGGCAAAAAGGAGCAGCGATTGGCAGCTCCACAGGCTGTCGACAAACGCTCGACTCGAAATACAAACGTTTTCGATCAGCCTTTCAGTTTGTGCAAATACTACTTTGTCTACAATCTGAGGAGCAGCTTAAGCAGCTCCACTTACGAATATCATTAAATAAATCCCCCATTAACCCGTATTGTTTGACCACTGATCCACTGGGAGTCTTTGCTAGCTAAAAATACAACGGCACCTGCAATATCCTCTGGTTCCCCCAGGCGGCCGAACGCATTCATCCGGCGAATGCCTTCAATTTGTTCTTCTGTTTTTCCCACTGTAAACAGCTCTGTATTAACAGGTCCTGGTGCAACTGCATTAATCGTGATCCCTTTTGGCCCAAATTCTTTTGCCAACTGGCGGGTAAACTGTTCAACGGCACCTTTTGATCCTGCATAGACACTGTAAGCTGGGAAAATCTGACCGGCGACGGAAGTAGAGAAATTAATGATGCGCCCATTCTCTTCCATATATTTTGCTGCCTGCTGACACGCAAAGAAGGTTCCTTTTACATTAATCGCAAACATTTTATCAAAATCCTCTTCTGTAATGCTTACAATAGGTTTCGTTATCATGATCCCGGCATTATTGACAAGAATATCGATTTTTCCAAAAGCTTTGATCGTTTCTTGGAATAATTTCTCCACTTCGGAAACAGCACTAATATCCGCTTGGATGGCGACAGCTTCTCCATCATTTTGATGAATCTCCGCTGCGACTTCCTCTGCTTTTGCTGGACTGCTCACATAGTTTATGACTACTTTCGCTCCTTCTGCTGCCAATGTCTCTGCTATTTCTCGTCCTATTCCTCGAGAAGCTCCTGTTACGATAGCCACTTTTCCAGTTAATTTACGGTTCATTATTTCAACCTCCTATTGATAGAAATCGGATATATTTTATTTGTTGAATTGATTATATACTTTTAAAAGACAAATATCAACTGACATTTTTACATTTTTGTCATTTTGATAATAAAAAAGAGAGAGCATTACTATTCATAATTGCTCTCTTCCCCTTATTCAATACCTGACAACAGCAGCCTCCATACTGAATCAAATTCTTCATCAATAGATGAAAGGGACCATTCATATGCATGTGCGGGGTGATGAAAACGGGTTGTTGCACTAAATAATGCTTTCGCGATCTGATCTGGCTGTCCTATTCTGAATTTCTTTTGCTGCATTCCTTTTTCTATGATTCCGGATACCTGGATAATAAGGTTGTTTACATGAGTTGTGATCATATCAACAGCTTCTAATGTGACACTCGTATACATAGCAAACATTTCTGGATCCTCGTTCGCAAATTTCCTTTTCCTTTGCACTAATGTCTCAAACCACATTCGCAGCTGCTTAACGGCACTTTCAGTGGATTGTTTCGCAATTTGTTCTAATGGGTCCAAAATTTGCTGCTCCAGCCATCGCTCTGTTGTTGCCTCTCTTAAAGCCGCTTTGCTGGGGAAATGTCGATAAATCGTTCCATGGCTAACCTGCAAGGCACGAGCGACATCTACAACAGATGTTTTTTCGGGACCATAACGCCGCAGCACCTGTTCTGCCGTATCTAAAATGGCTTCTTTTGTTAATGGCAAGTCATTGGCCATACTCATCGAAGAGAAAACGAACTTTAACCTTAAAAACTGGCGATATCGTGCCCCTTCTTCCCTCCTCTTTTTTCTTTACATATACCTTATCATAACGAATATCAAGTATCAATATTGTTATTTTGTTATTAAGATGTTTTATTTTGTTTAATATGTAACTGAATTTGCTTTTTATGCTTTTCGTCATGTTCAATCATCCCAACAAAATACGCAGAAATAGTCATCTTCTTGTTGCCTGGATAAGGGAACTCAAATTTTTCTGGTGGTATTTTTTCTAATAACAAAATCAATTCTTCTCGAGTAGAAATAAACTCATCAATAAGATCTTCTTTCTTGATGCCTAACCTTGCATAATCAGATGCAGCTTGATTAGTTGCTTCTACATCTACTTGTACGGCAGGAAAGGCTTCTCCAGTTAGTAGAGGCTTGATTCTATTTTCTATGATAAATCGATCCCAAGAAATAAAATGGGCAATAACATCTGCCGTTCCCCATGCTCCTTTTTTAAATGGTTGAAACCATATAGAATCTGACAGGTTCTTTAATGAAAGCACCCATGCTATTAAACTCTTTTTTTCGTTTATTATCGCTTCTTTATTCATTAAACTTCTCCCTTAAGCAACGAAATTTATTACTTTTTTCCCCATTACTATTTTTCCGATTCCAGCTCTTTTCAATTATATAACAGAGACCTCCATGCTAATAAAGTGAACCTTTCCATCAGTGGGGGTTTTACTGCCCGTTAAGAGTGGGATAAAATTCGCACCATGGCACATGAAAAGAAGCAGTATCTCTATTTTTTAGCACAGAGCAGACGGATACACGAAGACTCCTATGGGATTAGCGGGACAGCCGAGACCCCGCAGGAGCTAGCGACGAGGAGGCTCGACGCCCGCCCCATGGAAAGCGAAGTGTATGCCGGCTGCGGACTACTCACAAGAACACCACACTTTTCAGGGTACATTTAAAGTAGAAATTAAAAAAAGAAAAACGACTTAATTGCACAAGTCGCTCAATAGATTGGTTGAGAGTCATATAACTCTTCGCTTTTATTAAAAACAATGATGATTTTCTTCCACTTTATCCGGATACATCCGATTAACCGCTTACAAAAATCTAAAAATATTTCATCTTAATTAGAAAAAAGAAAGAAACTCTACTTCCGTTAGAAATTTATTTATTTTGTATTAGTCCAAAACCAATCCCTGTTGGATCCACTAAATAAGCGAGGTAAAAGTCATCAAATTCCATTTTATCTCTTAAAATTACAGCTCCATTTTCTTTTGCCTTCGTTATCGCTTCATCTATTGAGTCTACTTGAATTTGAATTCGTGTTCCGTGCGGATGATCACTTGGACCTTTTCCAATGCCTCCGTTGATTCCAATAGATTCCTCTTCGCCAGTAGAAATAGACCAGTAATCCCAATTAGGCTCCGCCGCTTTCCAACCAAATACATTCGAATAAAATTTTATGGCTTTTTCAGGTTCTTGACTGCTTAATTCAAAACCTATTACTTTTCCCGTAACATTTCCCATAGATAACGCCCCTTTTCCTTTTTCTAACATTATAGAAAGATTGTTCTTCATTTTCAATTAATAGGCGTTTAATTTATTTTTGCCCAAGTATATTTTCTTCTTGACTTAGAGTCAACTCTAAATTGTAAACTTAGTTCCAAGATAACAGAAAGGGATGAGTTTTGATGAAAAAAGTTAAGAAAATGTATGTGGCTTCAAAAGAGGGTGCCAGAAGAAAATGAAACCGACTAAAATATATCTGCAGCTAATCTCCTTCGCTCTTTTTACTGGTGCTACCTTCCATCTTGCCAAATATACGGTTCTTTATTTTTCTCCTGCTGCTGTGGCAGCTTGGCGTTTTGGCATTGCCGCTATTGTAATGGGAATCGTATTATTTTTTACAGAAGGGATGAAAAAGATTACTTTGCAGAAAAATCGAGGGATCTTTCTTCTTCTAGGCATTATCGGGATCTTTGGGTTTAACTCCTTATTTTTTATTGGATTAAAATACACCTCTCCCGTGAACGGAGCCTTAATTATGGGGCTAAACCCATTAATAACAAGCCTTTTAGCCAGATTCATTTTGAAAGAACCGTTGAAAAAGAGGCAAATCATTGGGATGATGATGGCTTTTATTGGCGTCTTGTTTGTCCTGACACAAGGATCAATGGAAACTATCAAAAGTTTATCCTTCTCTATCGGCGACATAATTATATTCGGGGGAAATATTTGCTGGGCATTATATAGCGTATTAGGACGCCGCTATATTAAAGATGCTACATCCATGGCATCCACTACGTATACGATGATGATCGGGGCCGTTTGTTTACTAATTTTCTCCTTCTTTTCATCGGATCCTGTTCCCCTTTCCCAAATTCCTATTGGAGCTTGGGGAAGCGTGCTATTTATGGCTCTTTTACCAAGTGTCTTAGGCTATCTGTGGTGGAATCAGGCGATAAACATTATTGGTGCGAATAAAACTGCTTTATTTTTTAATCTTGTTCCAGTGGCAACAATGATTATTTCTTTAGCAGCTGGTACACCTATTCATTTATCGCAAATGATTGGAACTGTTTTTGTTATTATTGGAGTGTTGACTGCTTCTGGGGTGGTGGGTTTTTCGAAGGGAAAAAATGAGGTTGTTATGAATAAGGCTTGAGGAAAAAAGGGAAAGTGAACCCCCTTTGAAGGATTCACTTTCTTTTTTCATAAATAGCCTTCTAGAGGCTTTTTAAGCAGACTTTCTTTTTTACGCCCACCACATATCCGTATTTTCATCTCGGATTAAGACATCATTTAAGTTTTTCACTGCTCGTTTAAACCCTTCCTCTATTGACATTAGTGCATCTTCATGTTCAATGCTGACAACATAGTCATAGTTATATAAACGAAGGGCGCTCATCATATCCGACCATTCCTGCATGCTGTGCCCACATCCTACGCTGCGGAACGTCCAAGCACGTGTCTGCAATATCCCGTATGGCTGCATGTCCGTTAATCCGTACATGTTCACATTATCTTGATCGATATAAGTGTCTTTCGCATGGAAATGATGAATAGCGCCAGCTTTGCCAAGAATTTTAATGGCTGCAACTGGATCAATCCCTTGCCACCACATATGACTTGGATCTAAGTTTGCTCCAATAGCATCACATGTCGCCTCGCGAAGCTTCAGCATCGTATATGGTGTATGCACAAGAAATCCCCCATGAAGCTCTAATCCAATTTTCACTTGATACTGCTCAGCCATCTCTCCAATTTCTTTCCAATATGGAATTAATTTATGTTCCCATTGCCAGTTTAAAATATCGCTGTATTCTGTAGGCCAAGCTACTACTGGCCAATTTGGCTGTTTTGCATCTTCGCTGTCTCCTGCTGTACCGGAAAATGCATTTACTACCGGTACCCCAAGCAGTGATGCTAATTTAATCGTTTTTCGTAAAGTAGCATCTGATTCTTCTGCGAATGCTTTTTCCGGTGAGATTGGATTGCCGTGGCAGCTAAAGGCACTGACTGTTAAACCGCGTGACGTAACTGCGTCGATGTAGTTTTTCCGTTTTTGTTCATCCTCTAATAGTTCATCAAGAGGGCAATGTGCATTGCCAGGATATCCGCCGGTGCCAATCTCTACAGCATCAAGGCCTGCAACTTTTACATGGTCCAGCATTTCCTCAAAAGATTTATTTGCAAATAATACGGAAAATACGCCTAATTTCATGAACTGTAACTCCTTTTACATTATATTCTATTTATTTCTTATGCTGAAATAAATTCCTTATTATTATATTTTATCCCACTCTTAACGGGCAGTAAGACCCCCACCTCAGGGATTGTGAGAAATCGAGGAAGAAAGGTGGGGGATGGAAGAAAACCCCCACTGATGGAAGTTTCACTTTATTTATCAGCACCTGCAGTCAATCCTTCGATCAAGTGTCTTTGCATAAAGATAAACAACAAGGTAATCGGCACCGCAATTAAGACGCTTCCTGCTGCAAATACGGTAAATGCATTCCCAAATCGATCATTAATCATATTATATAAACCAACCGCCAATGTTTGTTTATCAGGAGTTCGCAAAACTAATTGGGCAAAAATAAAATCTGTAAATGCACCAGCAAATGACAGCAATGATGTATAAACAATCAGTGGTCTTGCTAATGGTAAAACAATCCTTGCAAAAATAGTGACATGACCTGCTCCATCAATCCGTGCTGCTTCCATTACACTGCTTGGCAGTGTATCAAAGAAATTTTTTGAGAATAGGAATCCTAATGGCGCACCTGCAACAGTCGTTAAAATAATCGCCATATGTGTATTTAATAAGTTTAATTGGCTAAGCAAAATATAAATGGCTATCATACTCATAAATCCTGGAAATAAACCTAGTATAAGCATGCCATGCATGGTGGCATTTCTTCCCACAAAACGGAACTTAGAGAAAATATAAGCCGTTATTAGAGTAAAAATGGTACTAAAAATCATACTCAAAATGGCAATCTTTAGCGTATTTCCATACCAAGTGGCGAACGGAAATTTTTCAAAAAGTGTCACATAATGAGCTATTGTAAATTGAGTAGGAATGACCCTTGCACTATATAATGATGTTCCAGTTCGGAATGAAGACAACACAATCCATACGATTGGATAGAGACAAAATATCGAAATAATAATTAACAACAAGTATCCGACCAGCAAATCAAACTTTCTTTTTACGTTTGACATTAATGTATATCCTCCTCTTTAAATGATTTTGTGTTCCGGAGGTTAAATATTGCATAAACAGCCAAGAGGATAAAAATAAATATTCCGATAACAGAAGCAAAATTATATTTCCCTTCTAACATGGTCAAATTGTAAAGCCATGTGATTAAAATATCCGTGCTACCTGCATACATGTAATCTCCATTCGTAGGCGACCCACCAGTCGTAAGAAAAATAACATTAAAGTTATTAATATTGGTTACAAATTGCATGATAAGAAGCGGTGTCATCGTAATCATGACACTAGGATAGGTAATAAACCGCAATTTTTGCAGCCCTGTTGCTCCATCCAATTCTGCTGCTTCATACATTTCCTTATTTATGGTCGTTAATATCCCCATTACCATTAGCATCGTAACAGGAAAACCCATCCAGAAATTGATAATTAAAACAGTAATTTTCGCCCAGACCGGATCGGATAGCCACGGTACAGGTGAAATACCTAATAATTTTAAATATTGATTAATTGGTCCAAACTGTCCATTAAACATATTGCGAAGGATCAGCGCGGAAACAAAGTGAGGCATGGCAAATGGCAAAATGAAAATGGTTTGCCATACTTTTTTGATTTTAATTCCCTTCTTTTGAACGAGCAAGGCAGTGGCAAATCCTCCAAAAAAACAAGTAAGTGTGGAAAAAATGGCCCAAATCAACGTCCATGAAGCAACACCATAAAAAGTATTTGCCCATGCTTTGATTCGAAAAATATCAGCAAATGCTTTTAAACCAATCCAATTCACCAAATGTGCAGGAGGCTGATTATTCCGTGTATAGTCTGTAAATGCAATCAAAACCATAAAAAGAATCGGCAATACCGTAAAAAATAAAATACCCAGCATCGGAATAGATAAAGCAAAAAAAGGAAATTTATATTCGAATAGATAATGAAGTGTTTGTTTAAAGGTATGAGGATTTAAACCTTTCTCCCTCAACTTCCCAATTTTATATGCATCCATCATTATCATTATATAAGCGATAATAATGATAAAAAATAGAAAAAGTGTGATTAATCCTTGAATTAATAGAAAGATAGAATGATCACCAGGTACATTTTGATAGATTCTCCCTACTTTTTCTAAATGGGACGATTTTGTTCCTAAAGTAACGATTCCCCAAAAAGCATGAGGAACTTTAAAGATTGCTGTATATAAACTGAACAAATAAAACAGAAACATCAGAAATCCTTTTGTGTATTGCTTGTTATATAATTGCCCTAATCCCATAACAAAAACAGACAAAATAAGAGCAGTCCTGCTATGTGGACGATTCTGTTTGTCAATCGATGGTTTTAACTTGGAATAAGTCTCTTTTGTATGATTATACTCCTCCATGCCATTGAAAACTCCTTTCAAGCTAGCTTTAAAATGATAATTGTATCAATGGGGTTCCCTTACCTCTATAGCTTACTTCATTACCAGCTTGAGGTAAGGGTCTTACTAGCAATATGATTGAAATAAATAGGCCATAACCACCTGTGTCAAATCAGATGATTAATACAAAACCATGATCATACCGTTTACTGATTATCCTCGATATTAGCTTTTAATTTTTTTGTAGCAGCATCCAATGTCTTTTTCACATCTTCGCCTTCCCAAATATCTTCTACTGCTGCATTTCTCACTTGATCATATAGTCTGATTGCTGGAATATTTGGTGTCGGCACGGTATGTTTCGATTGTTCAATAAAAGCTTGCAGCATTTGATTGTCTTTAAAATCTTCTGCTGTAATACCATTTGCAACTGGAATTTTACCGCCGATTAATTTTGCAGCTTCAATCTGCTGCTCTTTCGACGTGATAAAGTTAGCGAATATTTTAGAAGCATTCGGATATTTTGTATAGGCTGATACATAGAAAGAGTCAATCCCTGCATACGGTGTTGTATCTATATTTCCAGGCATTTTCGGGAGAGGAATTGCTTTTACTTTAAAAGGCAAATCTTTGTAAGTTGCAGCTTTAGAACTCGTTTCCATATTAATCGCTAGTTTGCCTTGTTGGAATAATCCATCTTTTACATCACCAGTCATATCTGTGATTGGCAACGGCAAGATTTCTTTTATAGATTGAAAGTACTCCATCCCTTTAACTGCTCCTGAACTATTAAGACCGATATCACTAGTATCTGTTCCATTTTTCCCAAAGTCATACCCGCCGGCACCTAGCATCATTGCCGCCGACAAGTTGCCACTATCCATCATAAATGCATATTTGTTATTCTTCGGATCATTAAATTTTTTAGCAAAAACCTTAATATCATCCCATGTATCAAGTTTTACACCTTTAGCTAAATCTTCATTTACATATAAAGCATAAGTAAACATATTACTTGGATATCCATACAGCATCCCTTTATATTTAGCTGCATTTAATGCAGAGGGCATTGTCTTATCAATCGTTCCTTCCTCAAAATAATCATTTGGGAGAACTGCACCTGCTTCTACCGCGTCCCCAAGATGATCTGGCTGCATATTCACAACATCTGCTCCAAATCCACTTGGTCCATCTGTTTTCAGTTTATCTAACTGTAAGTTCCACATAATATTTTCAATTTTTACTTTCACTTTATATTGCTGCTCAAATTCTGCAGCAGCTTGTTCAATCCATGGATTTGTTACTGTCCATAACGTTAATTGAGCTCCAGATTCTGGATTTAATTCTTCCGTTGAATCATTCCTGCTTTTTTCTGGATCCTCTGAAGATTTATTGTTTAAATCAGCTCCTCCATTACAAGCAGATAATACTAACATCAGTATTAATATCAATCCCCATATTCCCTGTTTCTTCTTCATCGCTTTCTCTTCTCCTTTATGATAAAGTTTCTTTCACTTTTTCTATCTCTATGGATGAAAGTTAATTTTTGCTCAATTTCCCTTTGCTCCTGCATCCAAAAAGCAGCATTTTTTCTAAAATAGATGTATTAAAAGATTTCAACTGATTTATACTCTCTATTGTTGATTCCCTCCATCTATTTCTATTTAATTTTCCCTCCTTTATGTAACGGATTACAATATGTAATCCGTTACATAAGTTTTGATAAATTTACAATACTATAACGAAATAGAAAAGTCTTGTTATTTGTCAGATTTTCTGACCGTATTTTAAATATTCCAACTATTATAATAGTGAAAAATAATTTCTTCTTAAAAAATATCTCGAAATATTTAATAGAAAATTGATATTTCGAGGAGAAAATATCAATTAATGGATTCATTTTACTTTCTCCTCTTTAAATAATAGAAAGAAGAATACTGCCACTACCGCTGCAAAACCTGCTGGATACATCCAAAAAACTTTCCATTGAGAAAGAGACTCCGCTCCTTGTGCTGTAATGGTTGTGTTGAAGACATTGCCTGAAACAAAGGAACCGATGACCATTCCCAGTCCCCACGTAAAAGTTCTTACTAAACTTTGTGCTTGTGCCTTTATATTCGTCTCTACCTTTTGGTTCGTATAAATTTCACCTGTTACGAAAAAGAAATCATAACAAATACCATGCAGCGCAATAGCTGTAATCATAAATGCTGCTACCATATCAGGTGCGCCTAATCCAAATAACAGACATCGCAAGATCCAAGCAATCATTCCGAAAAGGAGCATGTATTTGATACCTAAACGTATAAAGAAGAAAGGCATTAATACCATAAAAAGCACCTCAGACATTTGACCAATTGTCATCACACTTGCCACATTCTGAAATCCCTTATTTAGAAATACTGATGCAAAAGAATTATAGAAGGTACCTACTATAAACATAAGCGTTGTACCAATCAAAAATACTAGATAATTCTTATCTTTTAACAAAGCGAATGCATCTAGAAAAAGCAAATCTCTAAATGAGAAAGACCTTCCTTTTGCAGGAGCTGGAGTATGCGGCAAAGTAAAACTATAAATACCTAATGTAATGGAGGCAACAGCACTAATTTTAAAAATAACAGTGCTATTGGAAAGACCTAATTGACCAATTAACATTCCTGCTGCGATAAATGATATCGTTCCAAATACACGAATAAATGGAAATTCATCTCCATTATTCCCTATAGAATTAAAGGCAATATTATTGGCAATAGACGCTGTAGGCTGGTAAAGAAGACAATGCATAGAGAGCAATAATAAAAACATCGTTTCATTCCCTGCGTGAATTTGAGATGGGATCATCATTAATACAACACCACTTATAAGGTGAAGAATTCCCATTAATTTTTCGGATGGGAAGAATCGATCTGCAAGCATTCCTATAAAAATCGGTGAAAAAATAGTAGCAACTCCACCTACAGAGTATGCAGTGCCAATGATAGAAGACAGTCCATGCTTACTAAGAACAAGACCCATTGTAACTATCCATGAAGCCGTAATAAAATACTGAATAAACATCATGACTGAAAGTCGTGGAAAAACAAATACGTGATGTCTCATTAATCTCTCCTTATTATTTATTGTTAATATAGAGAAAAAAGACGAACAGGGATGTTCTTTTTTTCTCTATATTTTCTACGGTTAATGTAATGGATTACATTCAATTAATAATACTACATATAATAATAAAAAGCTCTCTTTTTTGCGTACTATCTAATATATTTTTATACATTCCCACTAGAAAAAAATAAAAATATTCCTTTGTATTAGTATAAAAAGAAATAAAACATCTAATAGCATCTTCTTTGCTATTCTAGTATCATTAGGATATTATGCCAATACATAGTATAATAGAAATAACTAACATTAACAGAAATAAGGGGAATTCTCGATGGATTTTGTAATCCATTACATCTACTTCACACTAGCAAAATAAATTTAAAAATATTCTTTCTTTTTTATAATGCATCCTTGTGCCATAATAAAAAAAAGTAAGAATCGATGTTATCTTATATTTTGGATAGAAATACTATAATTATTCAGGAGGAGTAAATGGAAAATAAAGCATCAACTATTCAAGAAGTTGCCCAAGCAGCTGGAGTTTCAGTAGCTACTGTTTCAAGAGTACTAAACGATAGTTCTCGTGTTAAAGAGGAAACACGAAAAAAAGTTCTTCATGCCATTAATCAGCTAAACTATCATCCGAATTTTTTAGGAAGGGACTTAAGGCGGGCACATACGAAGAGAATTTTGCTTCTCAGCCGAAGCTTAGTATGGCCAATTATGTCAGATGTATATAATGGAGTATATGATGCAGCAAATAAATACGGATATGTTGTGATGGCAGGTGCCACTAATAATAATATACACAAAGAAAGAGAGCTCCTTCAATTATTAACAAACCGATTTGTTGATGGCGTTATTTTAATCAATACTACTCTAAAAGTTAAAGAAATGAATAAATTGTCACAACAATATAATATTGCCCAATGCTTTGAATGGAATTCTGGTGAAAATGAAAATACTTGTTGTGTATCCATTAATAACGAGCAGGCTGCCTTTGATGCTGTTAAACATTTAATTGATAAAGGCCATAAGCGTATTGCTATGATAAGCAGCAAATCCACTTCTTCTGCAAAACTAAGAGAAAATGGATATCGTAGAGCATTAGATTCTGCCAATATTCCTTACGATGAAAAATTATTAAAGCACGGAGAGTACACTTATGAAGATGGAGTAAAGTTTACAAAACAGCTACTGAAACTAAATGAGCCTCCTACTGCTATATTTTGCATAAATGATGTCCTTGCAGTTGGTGCTGTTAATACCATCAAAAATAGTGGACTTACTGTGCCAAATGATGTTGCAATCGTCGGATTTGATGACACAAAAGAAGCGATCATGGCTATCCCAGAAATTACAACCATCTCACAGCCTAAGTATGAAATGGGCTATAAAATATTAGAAATGTTAATTCATAATATTACAAATGAAGAGAAATCTGTGGAACATGTATTTTTAGAACATGAACTTATTATTCGCGGATCTACCCTTTAATATAAGATTTCCTATTTTTCTACCCTTATGTAAGGCGAAAAATCCCGTCCGCTCAGGAATGGATTTTTTGGTTTACATCATGGGAAGAGGCTATTTACAAAGGTACAACCCTCCTCTTCTTTTCCACATAATATACCATCTCTTTAAAACCAATTTCTTTTAGCTTCTTTTGAACATACAGGTAGCTGTCTCCTACTCGATCAGGATGATGTGCATCAGAACCATATGTCACATCCACTTCAAAATAGCTGGCCCGCTCTAAAATTTCTTGAGATGGATACCAATCTCCGCAACCCTTCATCGTGCTTGATGTATTAATTTCGATTGAAATACCTTCTTCTGCGATTACCTTCAACGTTTCATCGATAATGGGTGTTTCTATATTCGAAAATGCTGGAAAATTCCCTTTCATTGCATCCATATGCCCAATAACTTGGAAAATTCCGCTTTTTGCGGATTGTTGAATTAGGTGGTAGTAGGCCTCTTTTCTTTTTACTCGCTGTTCGCTATCCAGCCCCTCCCATTGACTCGTTTCAAAGATGTTTACTCCATAGACAAAATGGACCGATCCAATTAAATAATCAAAGGGATATTTTTGATATTTTTTTCGATATATCTCGATGTGCTTTGGAAAATAATCGCTTTCCATACCAAGCAATACATGAATTTTAGACTTGTATGCTTCCTTAAGCTGAAGCACTTCTTTGATATAGTGATCAAATTCACTGTTAGCCATCGCATAAATTGGTCTCAAGTGGTCAATATCACTGTAAAAATGGGGAGAATGATCGGAAACGCCTATATAGTGCAATCCCTTCCCAATCGCGGATAAAATATATTCTTCCAACTTTCCAACAGCATGACCGCATCGATCATGGTGAGTATGCAAATCAAATAGTATATTTTTCATATAACCTCCTTACCTTCTATACAAAGAAGAAGCTTTATTCAAAGAACCAAGCTTCTTCAATCCATTTATTATAGATGATGAATAATCCATTATTTAATCTATTTAGATAGACTCGACTAAGTTCAATTCGTTTTCACTGCTTAAATCAATCTTTTCTTCACTTTCTATATCAAAAAAGTGTGATTTGTTCATATCAAAATATAATGGCAGCTTTTGTCCCGCCGTTACACGAATACCTGAATCTACTCGCGCTATAAAACTCAATCCGGCAATGGAAGAGTAAAGCATTGTTTCAGCACCCATCAATTCGGAAACCTCAATCTCCGCATTAATAACTGACCCACTTGCTAAATCAGAATTTTTAGTTTGTTCATGAATATTTTCTGGTCGAACACCTAACGTTAATTCCTTGTTTTGGTAGCCTAGTTTTTTAAGTTCTTTCAATTTGTCATCCGGTACTTTGAGCTTCACGCCCCCTATAACCAAACAATCCCTTTCTAATCTTCCATCAAAAAAATTCATGGCTGGTGATCCAATAAAGCCTGCAACAAATTTATTATGGGGTTTTTCATATACTTCTTTTGGTGTCCCAACCTGTTGAATTACACCATCCTTCATGACAACAATGCGTGAAGCCATAGTCATTGCTTCTGTTTGGTCATGTGTTACATAGATCGTTGTCGTTTTTAATCTTTGATGGAGTTTAATAATTTCCGCACGCATTTTCACACGAAGTTTCGCATCTAAGTTTGATAAAGGCTCATCCATTAAAAATACATCTGCCTCCCGAACAATTGCACGTCCAAGGGCAACACGTTGACGCTGCCCTCCAGATAATGCTTTCGGTTTCCGTTTCAAATAAGGCTCCAATCCAAGTATTTCGGCTGCATGTTCTACCCTTCTTTTTATTTCATCTTTAGGTGTTTTGCGAAGTTTTAGCCCAAATGCCATATTATCAAATACCGTCATATGGGGATATAACGCATAGTTTTGAAAAACCATTGCAATGTTTCGGTCTTTAGGAGAAACATCATTTACTCTTCTATCGCCAATATAGAAGTCCCCTTCTGAAATCTCCTCGAGTCCTGCAATCATGCGTAATGTGGTTGATTTCCCACAGCCGGATGGTCCTACAAAAACAATGAATTCATGATCCTCTATATCTAAATTGAAGTCTTTTACTGCCGGGACTTTATTGCCGTATATTTTATAAATATGCTTTAATGTTATTTGAGCCATAACGACCTCCTAGTTTTCTAGCTTTCTTCCAAACCCCATCATAACCCCTGCTATACTTTGTATTTCTTCTGCTTATTTAGCATGTATCAAATTTTGAGATTCTTCGGCAAACTCAATCGCCTTCCCTGTTTTGGCGGATTCATAAATTGCCTCAAGGATTTTCGTCACAATATATGCTTCTTCCGGTTTCACTAAAGGTTCTTTATCTTCTATCACTGCCTCTATCCATTGTCGAGCTTCTAATTCTCCTGCGTTTAGCCCCACTCCTTCATAGTAAGCTACTCCTCCACCGGCAGATGTATTGGTTTCAATAAACTGGCCATATTTAGTAGAATTAAACGTAACATGACCTTTGTTGTCCCATGCTTCTCCAAACATTTCTGCACCTGCTTCTGTGCCGCATAATGTAACTTGTGCTTCTTTTGCATTAATCATATTTAATGCCCAAGAAGTCTCCAGATAGATTGTTGCCCCGTTTTCCATTTTGATAAAACCAAACGCAGAATCTTCTACATCAAATTTGCTGCTGTCCCAAGGTCCAAACATATTTCCTTCTGATTTATCCTTTAATTTTTGAAAAGCAGAACCTACTACCATTTTTGGTTTATAGTTATTCATCATCCATAGAGTTAAATCTAATGCATGAGTACCAATATCAATAAGCGGACCGCCTCCTTGCTTTTCTTTGTCCATAAATACTCCCCAAGTTGGAACCCCTCTTCGACGGACAGCATGGGCTTTTGCCATATATACTTCACCTAAATCTCCTGCAGTACACGCTTCATTTAATGCCATTGAATCACTTCTGAAGCGGTTTTGATAGCCAATTGTCAGCTTTTTCCCTGTACGTTTCGCAGCTTCCCACATGCTTTTCGCTTCTTCCGAATTAATAGCCATCGGCTTTTCACACATCACATGATTTCCAGCTTCCAATGCTGCAATTGTAATTTCTGCATGAGAAACGTTCGGTGTGCATACATGGACAATATCAATTGTTGGATCTTCTAATAGTTTTTTATAATCAGTATAAACTTTGGATTCGCTGCTTCCATACTCTTTCGCCGCTTTTTCTGCTCTATCTAATTCAATATCGCAAAAAGCGGTCATAATTGCTTTATCCTGCACTTTTGCAAGGGATGGAAGATGCTTACCAAAAGCAATGCCACCACATCCAATAATTCCAATCTTCACCTTTTTTGTTTCTGACATTATTAAAATCTCCTTTTCTACTAATTTTCTATTGAAAAATTTATTTTCACTGTCAAAATGTTAAAAGTCTAATCTGCTCTCTGGCAAATTTAAGGAGAGAGCTGCTGGTTTTTCACAGGAGCTTTTCATTTCATAATGCTTTCCTTCGACAGAAGAAAGATGAAAGGCATGCATTATTTCTAAAACATGATATGCCATTTCTCCACTCGCACGATGCGGACGCTCATTTCGGATAGCATAAGCCATGTCCATTACTCCCAGCCCTCTACTATTCTCTGTAAAGCCATGCGTCAAAGTAACTTTTGTAAAATCGCAATGATTTTTACGTTTTAAATAGATGGATCCATCATAAAAATTCGGATGTGGAATAACCAACGTTCCTTCGGTTCCATAAATCTCTATATCAGAAAGCTTCGAATTGCCAGGAATATCAAAGCTCATAATCATCGTCCCTAACGCTCCGCTTTCAAATTCCATTGTTCCAGAAATATGTGTAGGTGTTTCCACTGGAATTTTTTCTCCGTAGTTAATGCCATTTGTTATCATTCTCTCTTGAAATGTTGTTTGCGTTGATCCGCTTACCCGTTTTGCAGCTCCCAATAAATTAATAAGTGCTGTTAAGTAATAGGGACCCATATCAAACATCGGTCCAGCCCCTTCTTGATACAAAAATCCAGGGTTTGGATGCCAGCTTTCTGGTCCAGCAGCCATCATAAAGGCGGTAGCTGCGATAGGTTTTCCAATCCATCCATCATCTATTAGTTTTCGGCATGTTTGGATCGCCCCTCCAAGAAAAGTATCTGGTGCGGATCCCACCAGCAAGTTCTTTTCCTTTGCCAAGTGAAGAATCTTTTCCCCATCTTCCAAAAGAACCGCCAAAGGCTTTTCCCCATACGTATGTTTTCCAGCATGCAATGCCTTAAGATGTATATCAGCATGAACGGCTGGAATCGTTAAATTTATCACGATTTCAATTTCGGGATCGGCCAAAAGTTCATCCACTTTCATTGCTCTCACCTGAAACTGTTCCGCTCTTAACCTTGCTTTTTCTTCATCTATGTCCGCACAAGCAACAATGTCTAAAATATCAAACTTTTTTCCAGCTTCGAAATAGATAGGACATATCGTTCCGCAGCCGATTATTCCAACTTTTACTCTTTCCATTATGTCCACCTCTGTTTCTATTAATCTTGTTGTAAATGTATCAGTAGAATTAAAGGTAATTCTTACGCAGCCAATTCAAGCTGTTTTCCACTGTTACTAACGGTGGGTTCTGACAGTAATCCTGCTCCACCACCAACCACTCAGCACCTGCATTTGCCGCTGCATCAATGGTCTCCAATAAATTAACGTCTCCTTTACCTAATTCTACTGTTGTGTCTTCTCGTTCAACTGCAGTTGCAGACATATCTTTCAAATGAAGCATTGGCAGTCTTCCAGTATATTGATTGATTACATCAACTGGATTACATCCGCCATGAAAAATCCAACCGGCATCCAATTCCGCTTTTACTGTATCTTCTGGCAATGTTTCAAAAATAACATCTAAAATAGGCTTTCCATTCTTTTTCTCTGTAAATTCAAATTCATGGTTATGGTAGCAAAATTGGATTCCATTCTCTGCACATTTTTCACCTGCTTTTGCAAGATCCTCTAAAGCCTGCTTCCACAGTTTTTCATCATCTCTTCTAAATTTATCCATTAGAGAATACACCATAAATTTGCTGCCTACTTTTTGCGTATATTCCATTTCTTTTTCCAAATCGACAGTAATGGCATCATAGCCTCCCAGGTGTTTTGCAACAGGTACTAAATGAAGTTCTTCTAATAGACTTCTCATTTTTTCAGGAGGGAGACCATCATATGTTGCATGGGCAAATTCTACTCCTTCATATCCCATCTCTGCCACTTTTCGTAATGTTCCTACGGGGTCTTTCACCATTTCTGGATGCAATGTCCAAAGTTGTACGCCTATTTTTAACTTCTTCATTTTAATCAGCCTCTCTTTTCTTCTATTAATTGGTTTAGTTACTGCTTAATCATGCAGCTTTATGTAACGGATTACATTTTTGTTTTTTATGTAACGGATTACATTTATTATAAAAGTAATTATTATATAAGTCACTATTATGGTTAGATAATCTGACATTATTTTTTCTATTTCTATCATTAGAATAAGAAAAAGACTACTCTTTCTTTATGTTCGATATTAATAACAACTTAAAATATACCTGGGTATTCTCTTTTAAGGCAATAACAAGTCGGGTAGAAGTGATAATCGGTAGTCAGGAAGTAGATCCCTACAAATAGCTAAATTCTCTCGCCGTCGCATCCCACTTCCCTCTTGCCAAACAAACATTGCAATTGTATAATGATACGGAACCGGTACCGCAAAAGCAATTACGACACTATCCTATATATAATAGATAAAACGTGCTGGAACATTCAGCTTCTCGACACTATCTCATCAACGAAAAAAGGAACTAACCTTTCGTGTATAAGGTTACTTTACACAAACCCTATAAAATAACTATTTTCCCAAATATATACTCCTCTTTTTTTATATTCCTATTTTTAAAAACACTTCTTTTACACTAGATAACCCACTTCTTACTATTAAGAATATTTCATTCCTATTTCAAACAGTAAAATAAACTTCAATATTTTTGTTTTCTCATTACATTTTTAGGTATATCCCCTTATTTTGTATTTTTATTCCTAACAATAGCAGTGATATAGAATGATTTTTTGTTTTTTTTTGAAATGGCTTTCCACAAAAACGAAAACGCTCTCAACTTGTGCCAGCCCTTATGAACAGTCCTTTATTCACAGCGTCATTTACTGGAACTGGTCCCATTGACGAGGAATTTGTCGATTCCGTATATTTGCTTCGTAAGACTATTAATTGGACGAGGTGAAAAGATGGGGAAACAAAAGCAGAAAAAAAGGCAAAAAAAATCATTAAAAGTTTTAGCAAGTCTTTCGCTTGCAGCTGCAGTCAGCTTAACAACCGTAGCTCCAAACGTGCTTGCGGTAACACAGCCGGAGCCTGATACACCATTATCAAAAGAAAATTTAGAAAAGCTGAAAGTATTGGGAGTACAACAGCTGAACAATGGTGTTAAATTAGATTTAGGCACAAATGAAGCTTATTTCCGCATTTTTGACAAGGACTTAGTGAAAGTATCTGTCCTGAAAAAAGGCGAAAAGGAATTTGAATCTCAAGGGATTGCGAAAAAGGAACAAGATTGGAAGACTCCTGAATTTAAGGTAAAAGATACTAATGGTATTATTACCCTCGAAACAGAAGAACTAACCGTTGAAATTAAAAAAGAGCCTTTTGGTGTTAAATTCCTGGACAAAGAAGGAAATGTGATTAATGAAGATTATGTGAATCAAGATAAAACAGCTGGCTATGAAAATGGCAAGCCATATGTGTTCAAAAAAACAGATAAAGACGAGGACTTCTATGGTTTTGGTGAACAAGCTGGCTTAGATGTTAATAAACGCGGCGACAGCATTGGATTATGGAATACAGATGCATATTCCTATACAAAGAATGAAAAATATCTCTACACATCTATTCCATTTTTTATTGGCTTAAAAAATGAAAAAGCATACGGCATTTTCTTTGATAACACGTATCGCTCTTATTACGAAATGGCAAGTGAATCAGATGATTATTATTACTTCTATGCCAATGGCGGGAAGTTAACCTATTATTTTGCCTATGGTCCAGAGGTTGGGGATGTTATTGACCGTTATACAGATCTGACTGGAAAAATGGATGTTCCGGCAGAATGGACATTAGGATTGCATCAAAGTAAATGGGGCTATACACCAGATGAAATCGTGAATGTTGCCAAAACATATCGAGAAAAAAAGATCCCTCTAGATACCATGCATTTTGATATCGACTATATGGATGGATACCGTGTCTTTACTTGGAACGAACAATATAAACAAGCATTAAAGCAGCTGGAGTCAATGCCTGGCTTCCATTCCATTGCGATTAATGACCCAGCTGTAAAACAAGATGAAAACTACAGCATTTATAACGAAGGAACACAAAAAGATTTTTGGGCGAAAAATCCAGATGGCACTCCTTATATTGGTCCTGTTTGGCCTGGAGATTCTGCTTTTCCTGATTTCTCAAAACAAGAAGTACGTGATTGGTGGGCGAAAAACCACAGCGTCTTATTTAATGAGGGAATTGACGGAATTTGGAATGATATGAATGAGCCTGCGGTCTTCCGTGATGACGATCGACATGCACATACAATGCCATTAGATAATTATTTCGGTACAGAGGATAATAAAATTCTTCATACCGAATACCATAATACGTATGGTCATGACGAAACAGCGGCTACTTATCAAGGATTTAAATTGAATAAACCAGGAACACGTCCATTCGTGCTGACTCGCGATATGTATGCAGGTACACAACGTTATGCTGCATTATGGACTGGCGATAATGCAAGTACATGGGAGCATTTACAAATGTCTCTTCCAATCAATATGAATGTTGGGATGTCTGGAGTTTCCTTTGTTGGAAATGATATCGGCGGTTTTGCATCCCGTCCTAGTCCAGAACTATTTGCTCGTTGGATCGAAGTTGGCGCCTTCCTGCCATTCTCCCGTATCCATTATGATTCTGATGCAAAAGCAACGGTGAAACAAGGGCAGGAGCCATGGGCATTTGGTCCAGAAGTAGAACAAATCAGCAAAAAGTATATCGAAATGCGCTATCAATTGCTGCCATATCTTTATAATGAGTTTAGAGAATCTGCAGACAGCGGAAAACCAGTACAGCAGCCGCTTGTCTACCAATTCCAGCATGACGACAAAACGCATGACATCAGCGACCAATATATGTTTGGCGATTCGATGATGCTTGCACCGGTGATCAATGAAGGGCAAACATCCCGTGACGTCTATCTTCCTGAAGGTGCGAACTGGACAGACTACTGGACTGGTCAAGAATATACTGGCGGCCAAACGATTACGGTGGATGCGCAGCTTGACCACCTGCCAATTTTCGTGAAAAAAGAATCGATTATTCCAACACGTGACGTGCAGCAGTATACAGATGAAAAGCCGTTAACGAATCTTGTACTGGATACGTATGTGGATAAAGAAGCCTCCTATACATTCTTTGAAGATGATGGAGAAACAGAGGATTATAAAAACGGCGAGTTTAACGAAACAGAGTTCAAGGTGAAGAAAAAACCGAACGCTATTACCTTTAAACAAGAACAGAAGAAGAAGAACTATCAAGATTCTAAACTAGCACAATATACATTAAAGGTAAACAATGTGGAAAAACCATCTCAAGTAAAAGCTGGCGGCCAAAAATATAAAGAAGTATCATCCTTACAGGAAGCACAAGGACAAACGAATACTTACTTCTATGATGAAAAAACAAAGACTGCGTATGTAAGTATTCCAGTCGATGAGAAAAAAGAAGTGAAAATTCGATAATAAAAGTTAAACAAACGTTTGATTAAACAAAAAAGAGTCCCAATATGCGTCAATGCTGGGACTCTTTTTTTCTTCATGATATAATTTTTTCAAAAACAGGTTTATCTTTTCTTGAAAAAGGGTATGGATAATAGATTTTTCACATAGCAGCTAAACCTTGATGTTGGGAGTAACTTTATGTTTTTAAAGAAAAAATCAATTCTTCTACTAGTCATTATTTTACTTATAGCAATAGGGATAGGATATACATATACATCTTTGTATCCTTCAAAAAAATTACCAGAGCAAACAAAAAAAGAAGCACCGTTGCTGCAGGCAGATTTGATTCAAGCATTGGAAACAGATAAAGCTGCTTATCATCCAAATGATTCTATTGCATTTTCTCTAAAACTTGCAGACAATGTTTCAAATGGTCGCTTAAAAATTTCTTATTTTCACTTGAATAAGGAGGTTTCCCAACAAGAAATTAAGGTGGATTCCAATCAAGTAAAGTGGACGTGGAAACCACCGGCAGAGGACTTTCAAGGCTATCTTGTTCGGGCTTCATTTACTTCCTCCACCGAAAAAGAGGAAGAAACCATTGGTGTCGATGTTTCCAGCGATTGGTCGAAATTCCCCCGGTATGGCTTTTTATCCAGCTTTCCTGATATGCAAGGGGATGAAGAAGGGAAAATCATCTCTAGCTTAAATCGTCATCATATCAATGGAATCCAATTTTATGATTGGCATTATAAGCATCATCAGCCGCTGAAAATGGAAAACAATGCACCTGCTCCTTATTGGGAAGATATTGCTAATCGTCCTACTTCCCTGAAGACGATTAAGTCCTATATTGATTTAGCTCATCAACACAATATGAAAACAATGGCGTACAATCTTTTATATGGTGCTTTTGCTGAAGCCGAAAAGGATGGGGTCCAGACCGAATGGCGATTATTTAAAGACAATCAAAAGAATGCGCAGGATTTTCATCCCCTGCCTGATAATTGGAAAAGTGATGTGTTTTTAGTAAACCCCGGCAATATCGCTTGGCAAGATTATCTATTTAACCAACAGAAAATAGTTTACAACAGCCTGCCATTTGATGGATGGCATATCGATCAGCTTGGACCAAGAGGAACCGTGTATGATTATGATGGCAATGAAGTCGTGCTGGATGATACTTTTCTTCCTTTTCTTGACCATGCTAAATCATCTATGCCGGATAAACGCCTTGTGATAAATGCGGTAAATCAATATGGGCAAAAACAAATTGGCCAAGCGCCGGTTGATTTTTTATATACAGAAGTTTGGGATGACTACAAATATTTTCAAGACTTAAAACAAATTATTGAGGATAACAAGCAATATTCTCAAGGGAAAAATAGTGTCTTGGCAGCATACATGAATTACAATGCATCCAATAATCCAGGTGAATTTAATCCAGCTGGCATTTTATTAGCTGACAGTGTTATTTTTGCTTCAGGTGGCTCCCATCTAGAGCTTGGAGAGCATATGTTGTCCAAAGAGTATTTCCCTCATCATAACTTTATGATGAGTCCATCTTTACAGGAAAGCATAAAGCATTATTATGATTTCATCGTTGCCTATGAAAACATGCTTCGAGACAATGTAGAGAATGATTCTGTCACCATTGATGGAGACTCTTTTTCAACAGAACCAGAAATAGGAAAAATATGGAGTTTTGCGAAACAAAAAGAAAATAAAAAAATCCTGCACTTGATCAATTTGTCGAATGCCACCACTTTAGAATGGCGGGATACCGACGCAAATCAAGCAGAACCGCAGGAACGAAAAGACGTACCCATTAAGCTGGAGGAAAATCGCACGGTCGAAAATATTTGGATGGCCTCTCCTGATAAGGACAGTGGGGTTCCCATTCCGCTATCTTTTGAACAGAAGGACGGCACGGTGTCTTTTACCCTTCCAAGTCTGAAGTATTGGGATATGGTGGTGGTTGAGTATGGGGAATAACAGAGAAAGCTCCTTGGTTATTGCGGTTTGGACTAGCCAGCTAAATATGCGAGTTCCTATCGTCTGATTAGACAGTTAAATTCTGATACTATAATACTATAAAAAAGAACGATGCTAGTCTTTTAGACGAGTGCATCGTTCTTTTTTGATCTTATATTTTCACTTCGTATTTCGAAAGCATCTCTTTCATATACGCTAGAAGTTCTTCTTGCAGGTCTTTTTGCTGCAAGCCAAATTCTAATGTTGTTTTCACAAAGCCTAGTTTTTCCCCAACATCGTAGCGATCTCCTTCGAAATCATACGCAAATACGCGTTGGATTTCGTTTAGCTTCTGGATTGCATCTGTCAGCTGGATTTCACCGCCTGCCCCTTTTTGCTGATTTTCCAGAAACATAAAGATCTCTGGTGTCAGCACATAACGGCCCATGATGGCTAAATTGGAAGGAGCTGTTCCAAGCGCCGGCTTCTCCACAAAGCTGTTTACTTGATAGCGTCTTCCTTCTTGCAGACTTGGATCGACAATGCCGTATCGGTTTGTTTCATGATCTGCCACTGCTTGAACGCCAATAACGGAAGAAAGTGTTTCTTCGTATTGATCGATAAGCTGCTTTAAGCATGGTGTATCGCTTTGAACGATATCATCTCCTAATAAAACAGCAAATGGTTCGTCTCCGATAAAGCTTTTGGCACACCAAACAGCATGCCCCAATCCTTTAGGCTCTTTTTGGCGAATATAATGAATATCCGCTAAATTAGAGGAATACTGTACTTTTTCAAGCAAATCATATTTCTCTTTTTCTAACAGATTATGTTCTAATTCATGTGCGTAGTCAAAATGGTCCTCAATTGCTCTTTTTCCTTTTCCCGTTACAATGATAATATCCTCAATACCTGATGCAACGGCTTCCTCCACTATGTACTGAATAGTTGGCTTATCGACAATCGGCAGCATTTCCTTTGGCATCGCTTTCGTTGCCGGTAAAAATCTTGTCCCTAATCCTGCTGCTGGTATAATTGCTTTTTTTACTTTTTTCAATGTAAATCCTCCGATCATTGATAAATAAATTCATATAGTGTAGCTTTATACAGATCCAGCTGGTGAAGGCCATTATTAGTCATACTTCACGTTTGTTGTTCTATATAACGCACACTTATATTACCATAATTTTGAGTTATTTGGAAATAACTTGTTGTATATTTTTCGAAAAAAATTTTCATGTAAGGCGGAGGGGATTGCCGCTATTAACGCTGTGGGAAAAAAGCAATCGGAATCTCTACTTAATTAAATGGCCATCAAGATAGAGTTTACTAGTAACACTGCTCGTGCAAGGATAATATGAAAACACTCCCATTTCACATTGTAACATATTATGGAAGTGATAAACGGGGAGATAAAGTGTTAAATATTGACTATTTTTGGCGAATAATTGATAAATGCATGAAAAAAGGAGATAACTCTGGGATAAAAAAAATTAATAAAAATGTAGATAAACCATTTAATGGGGCTCCGCCTGCTAAACGAAGAGCGGTTTTTGTCGATTTCTGCAGAATAATAGCTATTTCGAAAAAACTGAAACAATTCCACCAAAAAATGAAACAATTCCATCCAAAATTGAAACAATCTCACCAAAAAATGAAACAATCTCACTCAAAACTGCAACAACCTCACCCAAAACTTGCAAAAACCTCATCCAAAACTGCAACAACCCCCAAAAGCAGCACCAAAAAAAGAGCGATCTTCTCAAGATCACTCCTTTTTATCGTAGCAAATGAAATATAATCCGTTTTTTTCGGACCATTCTGCATAGAATACGTCTTTTGCTTTTACATTTCTCTTGATGAGCTGGTCCTGCAGCCATGCTTTTGATTTGCCTATCTTTTTTAAACCATGCTCTTTCATTATTCCTTCATCCATCACCATAAAGGATGGTGAAGGCTTAGAATCTGCACTTCCTATTACACTGAGCATGCCGTTTGTTTCTAACAGCACGTAGTTTGCATCTTTGATAGAAAAAATATCTTTCCCGCGCAGCATAGATCGAAGCTGTTCCATTTCGATTTGATTTTTCTTTAATTCGTCCATGTTCAGCTTGCCGTTTGCGAGAAGCTCTGCCGGTTCCCCTTTTAAAGGCTTTTTCATTTTATCCATTTTCTGTACAAGCATTTCCACTATATAAATTAGAATTCCCCACACTGTTATGGCACATAAAATGTGTAGAATGGATATTTTTTCATCATAAAGTGATTCTTCTAAAATGCCGCCTAGTATTAACGTATAAATAAAGTCAAATGGCGTTACCTCTGACATTTCTTTTTTGCCAAGCAGGCGCATAACAACAATCAACGCGATAAGTCCAATTACAAGCTTTAGAATAATCAATCCATATAACAAGTTTGTTCCCCTCCTCTCGCTTTCCGTTCTATTCCCGAAAGGAGGGGGGATTATTCCTGTTTTTTGTATAAAGTAATACTTCCATCAGTGAAAGGGGGTTCATCCCCAATGTCATCAACTTAAGATTCCATAAATTGTATTAATATAAAAATTGTTCGTTTGGAGAGGCGTCCGCTCGACTCCTATGGGAATTGCGAGACAGGTGAGACCCCACAGGAGCGTCCGCGACGAGGAGGCTCACCGCTCGCCCCATGGAAAGCGAGCGGTGAGCCTCGGAAAACCTAACGCATACTCCCACTTTTTATTCTATTTCCAATATATTGAAGTTGAACTTAATGACATTGGGGTTCATCCCCCACTGATGGTTAGTTTTACTTATCGGACCTTTACGGGCAAGTTTCAACACCTATCTTCTCGGTTCCTCTGCATCTTGAGGGGGGTCTTACTGCCCGTTAAGAGTGGGATAAATAATGCTGCTTCGTTAATCCATGCCCAAGCTGACTAGCACTTTTGATTTCTTCGTCAGCGAAGATGGCATGCTGTTTGTTGGCTGATGTAGAATAGATTGGATGATTTCTGCTATTTTTTCTGGCTTTTCTATTTCGATTCCTTTTTGGTAATCATTCACTGCTTGCGCAAAATGGTTCATTTTCTGCTTGTCTTGTAAGACGTTCGTTAATTGACCTGCAATGGAGCTTTTTTCATCCAGATGGAAGACAAGCCCTTTTTCTTTTAAATAGTGAAGATTAATTTGTTCTTGGCCGGGCAGGAACGTATGAACAAAAATAGGCAGTCTTTTTTTCAACGCTTCGCTTATCGTAATTCCCCCTGGCTTAGTGACAATCGCATCCGCTTCCTCATACAGCCTGTTCATTTCGGATCTTGATGTCAGATAAGGCAGCGGTTTAATATGCGGCAAATTCCACGAGAGAAGTTCATCATACAGTTTTTGATTATTTCCACAAAGAACAAGAAAATCAAATTGTGTTGACTGCTTTAATCCATCTGTGATTTTTGACATTCCTCCTAATCCGCTATTTCCGCCGGATAGGATTATTTTCGGCCGCTTGCTTTGTTCACGATCCATTGCATTCTTTTTGATTTCTTTATGCACAGGAATGCCTGTGACAATCAGATGATCATCTGGAATAGAATGAGTTCTCTGAAGTGTTTCCTTCATTTCTTGAGTTGGGAGGAAATGATAATCAATTCCTTCTTTTCCCCAAACATTATTGATAAAAAAGTCCGTATAAACATTTATTATCGGAATACGGCATTTCTTTTTCCTTTTTAATTTGCTGAGAAGATAGGAAGGAAAACCATGCGTACAAACGATTAAATCCGGCTTCTCATCCTCTATTAACCGTTCTAATTTTTTCAAAAAAATAGGTTGATACCATGTAAACGCATGAACCTTTGCAGGGGATACGTAGAATAAGTTTTTATAGGCGAGATTATACGTTTCTGGTGCGTAGCGAATCCATTTTAGATAACCATTTGTCACCATCTTTTCCAGAGATTCATTTGTATAACTTAATATATCTATTTTTTTAAGTGTCAATTCCTCTTTTTGATCCTTTAACAGATCCATTAATGCTTCTGCAACTTGATGATGTCCTGACTGCATTTGCAATAGCGGCAAAAACAATATTTTTTTCATCTATGTCATCTCCTTTTTCTTTTAAGAAAATCATCCTAAGATTATTTCTTATAGGAAAAATACGATTTAATTAAAAGTGCCTTTTCTGATTTTTAAATTAATTAATTATGAATTCTCTTTTTTACTTTCTTTTTCACTTGCTTAAATAAAACGTACAGTACAAAAACAAGGAGAAAAAGAACTCCTACATACGGAACATAGTCCGGATTAATCGAAAAATATTGTCCAATATAATATCCACCCAAGATAAATGGATTGATCCAAATCAGGGTGCCTATTAGGGAGCACATAATATATTTCCGAAAAGGGATATTGGCAATTCCGGCAAAGTATGGACTTATTTGCCGCAAACCAGGCATATAAAATCCTAATAAAATCGACTTTTGCACATTTTTTTCGTACCTATATTTAGCTTTTTCCCACCGTTCATTCGTGATGCCGATGTACTTTCCGTATTTATGGATAAATGGATAGCCAATCTTTTTTCCAATAAAATAGCCTGTCATCATTCCAGCAAAAGCACCAAGATTTGCATACAGCACTGCAGCTCCAAACTCGAGCTGATGTTGGCCAATCAACACACCAATTAGAAAAAGAAGGGATTCTTCTGGTGCAGGAATTCCAACAATGCCTAAGTACAAACATAAAAAGATAATAAAATAGCCATATACATTCATGTAATTTACAATCGTCTCTACATTCATAATACCCTCTCTAACTAGCTAAATATTTTTTAACGTTACAAACTTGGTTCCTTTATTCGTCGTCTCATCCAGATAGATTTCCAACTTCTCGAGCATATATTTAGGAGCCTCTATCTCAGCGCCAACCGTTTGTCCGCAGTCATGAAGAACAAAAATGGAGCCTTTTTCAGTCGCTGAACGCAAGGAGTCAAGCAGTCCATTCTGGCACTTCTCTATTCTCCAATCGCCAAAGATATGCGACCAAATGACCACTTTATATCCTTTACTCACAAACAAGGAGAAAAGATTTAAATGACCCCATGGCGGTCGATAAAGAGCGGCTTTTTCCTTTGTACAATCCATTATGGCTTTTTCTGTCCTTTTTAACTCGTCTCTTAGCCGAAAGGGAGAAATAAACCAGCTGGATACATGCTTATAATGATGGATGCCAATTGCATGTCCTTCTTCGTGCATCCGTTGAATAATATCCGGATGCTTTTCTACCTTGCTGCCAACAACAAAAAAGGAAGCTTTGACCCCATATTTTTTTAATAAATCCAGCAATTGGACGGTATAGATGGGATGTGGTCCATCGTCAAAAGTTAATGCAATTGCTTCTGATTGTATCCTTTTTTCCACACCTTTCCCAGTCATACGAATAAACACCGTTGGGATGACCGCATAAAATACGAATAGTAAAAATATACTAGTTATACCTATTACAAGAAAATTGATCACAAACAATACAATTCCTTCCTTTTAATGGGCGTCTTCCCTGCTGTTTTTTGGGAGAAACAGCGCCACTTCTGTTCCAATTCCTTCTTCACTTTTTACGCGAATTTCTCCATTATGCTGCTTCATAATATTTTTAGCTATAGACAACCCTAACCCTGTTCCGCCTTTCTCTCGGCTTCTCGCTTTATCTACCCGGTAAAAACGTTCAAAGATATGATCTATTTCATAAGGAGGAATTCCAATCCCATTATCTTTTACACGAATAATGGTAGATTTTTCGTTCTCTTCTAAAAAGACATCTATTTTTTCTGTACTATATTTTATTGCGTTATCGAGCAGGATAATAATGACTTGTTTTATTTTCAAATAATCGATGGAAGCAGTAATTGGTTCTTTCGTATAATGAAGAACGATTTCTCTCTTATAGGCTCTATTCAGCTGTTTCGTCATCTCTTCACACAATTCGATCATGTCAATTGACTGGAGATCTAATTCATTACCCTTTTCCGTGTTGGCTAAATCCAAAAATCGTTCGGTCATTTTTTGAATATGCGTCGCTTCAGAATAAATGGACTGGATGGCATCAGCCGCAATCTCTTTATTCGTTAAGCCTCTCCTGCGAAGAAAATCTGCACTGCTTTTTATTACCGTAAGCGGTGTTTTCAGTTCATGGGAAGCATCCGATATAAATTGCTTTTGCTTCTCCATATTTTCGTCTAGCTTTTCAATCATGCGATTAAATGTAACCGCCATTTTCTGCAATTCGTCTTTCATATCCTGTTGAATGACAATTCTTTTCAATATACCGCTTTGCTCAATATCTTCCATCGTATTAATCATGTTGGAAATAGGCCGCATGAAAAAATTAGACAACCATCTGCCCCCAAATAGAGCAAATGCAGCACCTAAAATGGTACAAGTAATAAGGATGGAAAGCAAGACGTCTTTTGCTATTTCCAGTCCAACAATGCGTTCACCCATCTCGAGTGTCTGGACTACTTTCCCATTTGACTCAATCGGCACCCGCACAATGATGACTTGCTCTTCACTATGTTCTTCCGCAATGGTTCGCCTTTTTGCTACCGCTACCTTTGAAAATTCCCCTTTTATTTTAGCAGCTAATTGTTTATCATTGGTTACTTGATTCATTATTTCCGAGTCTGAGTTAAGAATCCGGATAAAGATGCGGCTCGTTAAAAAAGATTTTAATTTTTCATTAACAACTGTTGGAGGATCTGTAATGTTAATGGCGTTAATCATATCATCCGCTTTCTGGAACAGTTCCTCTCTTTCCGTTTTGACCACAATGTTCATAAAAGAAAAAAATACAATCGCATTTACTGCAAGCAGCACACAAAAAATCCAGGCGGTCGTGGCGAGATTCATTTTTGTTGTCATTTTCATCTGCTTAATTCTCCCTTACTATATAACCTACTCCCCTGACTGTTTCAATGATGATGGGATTGGAGAAGCCTTCCTCCATTTTCTTTCTTAAATGCCGGATATACACATCAATTACATTCGTTTCTCCTTCAAATTCATATCCCCATACATGAAGCAAAATATTTTCTCTTGTCACAATTTTATTTTTATTGGATATTAAATACACGAGCAAATCATATTCTTTTGGGGTTAATGTGATGGATTGGTCCCCTTTATTTACTTCTCGTGTATCCAGATTAATCGTTAAATCTTTGATGGCCATTACATTATCCTCAGGCGTGCTATCAACCGGGATGGAGTTTTGGCGAATACAGGAACGAATTCTTGCCAAGAGCTCATCTATTTCAAACGGCTTGGTAATATAGTCATTAGCGCCAAGGTCCAGTCCTGTTACCTTATCCACTGTCATGTTCCGAGCGGTTAATAAGATGACCGGAAGCTTGGCGTTTTCTTTTCGAATTCTTCTTAAAACCTCTATGCCGTTCAATTCCGGCAGCATCACATCTAACAAAACCAAATCAAATGTCCCATTCAAAGCAGCTGATAATCCTGATTTCCCATCATAAACTGCGACTGCTTCATATCCTTCATATTCCAATTCTATCTTTACTATTTTCGCTATTTGAAATTCATCTTCCACAATCAAAATGCGCTTTGAAATGATAAACCCTCCTAAATGAAATGCACAAGCGCCTTGTTCATTGCCCTTCAATGGCAACTCTGTCCTCACACATGGACTCCTCAAAATACAAACGTATTCGAACAGCCTGAAGTTTCAGCAATCATGCTTTTTCTACACTCTGAGCGTATTTTTTACTCCTTATACAACATAGCATTATTTTTGCTTGTATTTATTTTTTTAATGAATTTTTAATAAACTTTTTAATGTAATTTCAGGGTGGGTTCCAAACACCTTTGATTAAAAGGAAAAAGCTGCAGAAACAACTTTTAAAATTGGTCTAAAAGTTATTTTTGCAGCTGTTAGTCGGCTTCCAGTTCATTTTCTGTCAGCCATTTATGGTTGGTTACTTTTTTCCCGCCTGTTGTTGGGGTGTAGTCGACCATATAGACGGTTGCTTTTTCCGCCTTCTCAATGGTGGCTTTTGCCCCCTTCATGCCAGGCATATGATCCGCTTCCAATGTTACTTTTGTTCCAGGTGCCAGCTCGTCCTTGCCGGAATCGTTAATTTCTTCTTGAATCACCCATTTATGATTTTCTACTTTGTCTCCGCCTGTTGTCGGCATATAGGAGACAACATATGCTGTTGTGTCGTAAGCACTTAACACGGTGGCTTCTGCTCCGTTCATGCCTTTCATGTGATTTGCTTTAATTTTCACATGACTTCCTTCCATATATTTTGCATTTGCCGCTTCCATCAATCCTTCCGGCACTTCGGCTGTACGGTTATGGGCATGCTCTTCCTCGGAAAATGGATTGGCATTATAATCGTCGTCTTTGTTTGATGAACATGCTGTTATGGCTAGTAAAAATAAAAGTGAAATAACAACAGCTGCCGTTAATTTTTTCATCGTCCCCCTCCTCATCTATTCTTAATTTTATCACTCAGGGGGTGATTTTAAACCTAGTAGGTGGGAGTCTTGTCGATTTTTGTAGAATAATCGATAAATCGATTAAAAGAGAAGATACATGCTGAAAAAAAGAAGAAAAACGAGCAAAAAAAGAAGATAAAACGGAAAAAAACGTAGATAAAACACCTAGCGAAGTGACAGCAGCATTAAAATAGCCATTCCCCACATGACAAAAGCAGATAGCTTATTCAACATCCCCAGCAGTCTGCCGCTTTTATCTGCCATTCCTGTTATTTTCCCTATAATCGCAAGTGCGGTAAACCAAATCCATGATACCACCATGCAAACGGCTGTAAATACGTATTTTTCCATGTCGCTGTATAACATAGAGCTTGTTCCGATCACTCCGACTGTATCCATGATTGCATGTGGATTCAACAATGAAACAGACATAGCAAAGACTATTTGCTTTTTTGGTGAAAATATTCTCTCCTCGTCTTCGCTGACTGCTGGTTTGCTTTTCCACATGACATATCCCATATATAGCAAAAAACAAACGCCTGCCAGCAGAAATATTGTTTTAATCCAAACTATTTTTAATAAAAAAACGGAAACGCCAAGTACTGCCAAACCAATTAAAATTGTATCGCAAATAGAGGCAGTGATAACGGCAGGCAGTGCCTGTCTGAATCGATGCTGCGCTGCTCCTTGATTAAACACAAATAAGTTCTGCACCCCTAACGGCAATATTAATCCTAATGCTAATATAAATGCGTGCATTCCAGCTTGAAGCATAATCTCTCCTCCTGTTCTTTTCCAACAGTTTAGTAGAGCGATTCCGGTTTGTCTCCAGCCAATTGGATGGGATTGAAGCCAACCAATGTATTATAATTAGAAGGTGCAAGTACCCTTGCTCATCGACGGAAAGCTTGAGGTCCACAGGATGTGGATCACACAAACGTTGCTACAGGAGTGGCGGTTTTAGTTTGTGAACCTTACAGATAAAGGAAACACGAAGAGCGTTAGTGCGTTCGTGCTTGACTTATCGTAATCGAGGTGAGGGAAGCTTTGCAGTCGATAGGGTGCTGGCCGGCTAAGTACGCCACGTCCTGTGGCAACGCCGGCACTAGTACATCCAGTAAGTCGGAGCTAGACACCCATCAGACTTCAGAAAACTTATACTTTCTTATCTAAAAAACAACGGAGGAATAATCAAAATGAAACGGACAGAAGAATGGGTGCCTGATAAACACTCTCCCCTTCCCCTTTATCAGCAAATCTATGAGTATATAAAAAATAAAATTATGTGCGGCGAATGGCCTGTTGGCTTTAAACTGTCGGCGCAAAGGGAGTTGGCGGCGCTGTTTGGCGTGAATCGCAGCACGATAGTATATGCGCTTGATGAATTGACTGCAGACGGTTTTTTGCAGGCAAAGGTGGGACAAGGCACCACGGTAAAAAATAATTCATGGAGCCTGCTTTCTTCCGAAAAGCCTACTGACTGGAAAACGTATGTACAAGCAGGTCTCTATCAGCCTAATTTGCCGACCATCCAGGAGATTAATAGAGATGAATTTATTCCGAATATTATCCGGATTGGCACCGGAGAGCTATCCCCAAACCTGCTTCCTTCCCAGATGGTGCAAGGGGCTTTTCAAACACAACAGCTTTCTTTAAGCTATCCTGAGCCGAAGGGAGATGTGCAGCTGCGAAAGGCAATCAGCGACTATTTGGCGAAAAAGGGTATGATGGTTTCTGCACCTTCTATTCTCATAGTTTCAGGAGGCATTCAAGCATTGCAGCTTATTTCCCTTGGACTGCTTTCCCGTGGCTCCACCGTACTGCATGAAGCAGCTTCCTACTTGCATTCAATCCGTGTTTTTCATTCAGCCGGTATGAGGTTGGCAGGTGTTCCGATGGACGAAAAAGGAATGAGGATGGATTCGATTGTCCGGCTAAAAAGACAGCATGCAGCTGCATTATTGTATACAAATCCTACCTTTCATAATCCGACTGGCTATGTGATGCCGCTGGAAAGGCGCCGGGAACTGTTGGCAATTGCGGCCAAAGAAAGGCTGCCGATTATAGAGGATGATGTGTATGGGGATTTATGGTTTAATGACCCTCCCCCTCCAACATTAAAGGAAATGGATACAAGCGGAAATGTTTTATATGTTGGCAGCATGTCCAAAGTGCTCGGACCAGGACTGCGAATCGGTTTTATTGCAGGTCCGGAATCTGTCATCGACCGGCTTGCAGATATTAAAATGCAAACAGATTACGGATCGAGCACCTTGTCTCAGCACCTCGTTTCCGAGTGGCTGACGAATGGATTTTATGAAAATTATACGGCAAATTTACGGATCGAGTTAAAACGGCGAAGAGATTGGGCATTACATTTATTGGAGGAGCATTTTAAAGAAATTGCTGTTTGGACGATTCCAGAGGGTGGATTTTATATATGGCTGTCGATTCTTCCAGCCATTTCGATGGAATCTCTGTTTAAAGAAGCACGCAAAGAAGGAATTTTGCTTAATCCCGGTCCTATTTATGATCGATACAGCACCCAGCAGCTGCGTATTTCCTATTCTTATGCAACGGAGGAAGAGCTGGAAATTGGGATAAAAAGATTAGCACAAATCATACGCCGGCTGGAAAAATAGCAGAAATTTTTATAAAGTGAACCTTTCCATCAGTGGGGGTTTTCTTCATCCCCCACTGAAGGTTAGTTGCGGTCCACAGGATGTGGATCACACAAACGAAGACATAAGGAAGTGGCGACCTTAGTTTGTGTACATTCCTCGGACCTTTACGGGAAAGTTTCAACACCTAACTTCCTCGATTTCTCAGCATCCCCGAGGTAGGGGTCTTACTGCCCGTTAAGAGTGGGATAAAAAAAGTTGACCTTGTAGTGTACCACAGAGTTTATGATGAAAGCAGGTGGAAAAGAGTGTACAAGATTAGTGATTTTGCAGACATGACCGGATTAACAAAAGAAACCCTACGTTATTATGCGGAAATTAAGCTACTGGAACCTGCTTTTATCGATCCGAAAAATAACTACCGCTATTATGATGATGGCAGCTATTTTCTGGCCATTCTATTAATAAAATTAAAAAGATTAGGTTTTACGATACAAGAAATGAATGCTGTGATGAAAGATGAGTCCTTTGCCAACTTAGAAAAGCTGTTAATAGAAAAAAGAAAGAGAATCCAATCTGAAATGGATGACCTTCAACTTCGCATGGAAGAGATTGATGAATTTCTTGAATCTGGAAAGGAGGAAAATGAGTGATTGAATGGAAAGAAGAAACGATGATTGATACCAATATAGAAAAGGTATGGAGTTTATTTCTCGATAAAAATATTAAGAGAATTATGCCAAAAGTGGAAGAGCATCAATTAGTAGAAAAGAAAGAAAATGAAATAGGGGCAAAACATCAGCAAACCTACCGGGAAGGAAAACGATTAGAAACCTATATCGTAGAAACACTGGCTTACGATGATTTGGAAGACAAAAAGCATAAGCAAATTCACTTTGTATTAGGAAAAGCCTTTGATATTACCCTTTCCTTTACACTGCTCAAGGTTGATGAAGCACATACAACATTTATTTATGAAGGGCAGAACAAAGGAGTTAATTTCGTTGGCAGAGCCATGCTAAAACTCGGCGGCCAAAAAAGCAACATAAATGTAGCGAAAGAATTTATGGAAAAAGTGAAGCACGAAGCCGAAAGTTAACGTGAAACTTCCATCAGTGGGGGATTCATTATCACCCACTGATGGTTAGTTGAGTATGATAAGGCTTTCACTATGTTACTTTTGCAGAAACCCCTATTCTATTTGCGATATTCGTCTTTCTATTTGCGAAATATCCAACCCTATTTGCGAAACTTGCCTCTCTATTTGCGAAAAACCCTATTCTATTTGCGAACTCCAAACGAGAAACATCCACAAAAAAAGCGCAGCAGCAAAGCTGTCTCACAGCTCTACCACTCGCGCCATTCTTCGGTAATATCTTCTTCCCATTCCAAGCCCATGATACTTGCGGCTTCAACGATAAATTCGTATAGTTCTTCCCGTTCCATCGTTTCAATGAAGTATTCGTATGTTTCGTTTATCTCATTTAGCCGAAGCACTACTTTTTGCACACATGCTGTAATACTTTGATCTGTTGCATTTTCACCTAAGTTTTGCAGGTCTTGAATAAATGCGTCCAACACTTCATTGGCTGCTTCTAAATTTTCCTCTGTAAAAAGGTCGTCCCCTTCTTCCATACGTTCTTCCCAGGCAATGGTTGGTTTCGTTAATTCCGCAAGTTTCATCGCTTCCTCCAAATTTGAGTCTTACTACTCTTTTTACCCGAAAAAATTCCTGCTTATTCTTCCAAACCCATCGGCAAATAATAAGAAAGATTATTCGTAATCGTACCGCCAATTCGATAGCCAACAGCGGACGCTTTTCCGTTTACTAAAAAGCTTCCAATCAGCAGCTTTCCTTCTTGCTTCCCTTTTTCACTGGAAAAAGTCGCCTTGGGATGCT
This sequence comes from Niallia sp. 03133, assembly GCF_052663225.1. Taxonomy (NCBI): domain Bacteria; kingdom Bacillati; phylum Bacillota; class Bacilli; order Caryophanales; family Bacillaceae; genus Niallia; species Niallia sp. 03133. The sequence goes on along the minus strand of NZ_JBQTCY010000013.1, from coordinate 17,330 downwards.
CAATATATTGCTGGTAAACAGGGAGGTAGTCGGTATACGATTTTTCGCTGTCTGCATGTACCAGCTTTCCTTCTGTATTATAAATTTCCACCGTATCCCCTTCTCGTCCGAATGCCGGCTTTTTCACGAAAGGTATTCCTAATTCCAGAAAATAGGCCGGCTCCAAAAAGGTTGGAAGAAAATAGGCTTCAATCCAATCATGCTCTTCTTTTGTAAAAAAAGCATGGTTTTCCATATGTAAGCCCCAAATCACTGCCTGCACCGCTTTGTTCTGCAATAAAAAAGCAGATGGTGGATTGATTATATCCAATTTCCCTTTCTCGACCAGTTCCAGCAGCCATAACCCAATATTATTGCCTTTGCCATCTTCATCACTGATTAAATTTTCAATCGGGAATGTCTGCCTGTATAAAAGATGAATTCTATTTCCTTCGTCATCAAAAAGGCCAACCCCTTTTTCAATTTGCACCTTATGAAGGGGGATAAACTTCGATGGTAGCCCAGTAATTTTCTGCAGATAAAGAACTGTTTCCCTGTCTTCGATATTATCTTCATGTGCAGTGAAAACAATATAAGGATCTTGGTTAGCTTGTTTGTCACAAAGTTCGTTAATCGCCTTGCGAATCTGTCCGCTTAAAAATAGATCACTATGTTCATTTGGATTTTTAACGGAAAACTCTTTGCATACCAGTCCATTTACATAAAAAAGCTCTTTAATAAAGGTTGGCGTATCGCTGTTTATTTCAATACATTTATAGCCATTGCCTGACGGAATAAGATCGAGGCGGGAAATCAGACTTTCTGCAGACAACGTTTTTACGCGAAGAAAAGCAAGGGTTTCTTTTGGAAAACCCATCTCCATTAATGTTTGATCTGGAACCTGCCTCAGCAGTTTTCCTATTTTAAAAAAGATGCTGCCAATCCGATTGCTCGCCAGATGAAGCTGCTCCAACTCTTGTTTTTTTATTATCGCCGTATCATAAAGGGCATATTCTTCGTTATACAGATCCGCCCAGAAGGAATCGAGCTGGCTGTAAAATTGTTTTCTTTTTTCCTGATAAGTGCCAGACACTATACTGATTCCTCCCCAATATCCTTAACATACAGCACATATACTCCTCTGTCTTCATCAATTTCAGAGGATGTTACTGCTTTTTGACCGAAGCTGGGAACCTCGATAATATCTTTTAAAAGGTAGCGAATAATCTCAAAATGAGATTCACATGGAATAACGGTGAGCAGGCGGTAGTTTTCTGATTCCCTATATCTGCGGATTTCGATATTCAATCCTTTTCCACGGTAGTTTTTTTCATCTAATACGGAAGTATTTCTGCCGATATCTTGAAGAACCAAAATCTCTTCGTCTTCTGCCATTTCATTGGAAATCAGTTCGTATTGCTGCCCTCTCATAATAAAATACGTGCAAAGCTGGCGGGCATACAATTCGTCAATGCCTACTGCCGGTATTTCATATTCATAAAAGGGCTGATAATCTTCATTTCCTTTATCGATAAAATAAGTTAGCTTTTTCATTCCTCGCCATCCTTTTTAATAAAATAAGAAAGATAACATTTTCAACTTAGATGAGTGTCTAGCTCCAGCGCCTATCGCCTATCGTACTTCAGGTCTTCTCCCTACGATAAGTCAACATCGATTCGCTATTACTCATCGTGTTTCCTTTATCACGTTATAACGGGCAGTAAGATATTATCTAAAAAATAGATAATGGATAAAACACTGCCCGTAAAAACCTGATCGGCTCAACTAACCATCATGGGGGAAAACGTCCCCTGATGGAAGGTTCGCCTTATCTCAGTCGGAGCCCCTTCAAAGTATAGGATGTACAAGTGCCGATGAAGACATAAGGCCGTGGCGTACTTAATCGGCCAGTCCGTACGTCGATGGACAGGGCGCTTTCGCTTTTCTTAATATGATAGACATTTTGCCACGATCCAGCCGATCGCAAGGGACAAAGAAAACAGCATCATCCCCACTGCTCGGTTATCCTCTTCAATTGCTTTATGGATGCTGAAACGGATGGTAATTACTTCTGCTAAAATAAAAACAATAATTTGAACGACAATGCCGATCAGTCCCCAAATGGCCATATCCAACAAGGAAACCGAGTATTCTGCCGCCGATCCAAGCACAATCGCAAGCCCAATGACTTTTCCGCCAAGCACGAGCGCAGCGCTAAGATTTTTTTCGGCAATCAGCTTTAGTTCTTTTAGCTTTGGTGTACTAAACATAAACAGCAGGATGCCGACAATTAACAAAAGCAATGCTACTCCTAAATAGGAGGCAAAATTTATATATAAGTTCATATGTATTCTTCCTTTCTTTTATCCTCCGTAACTTTTTGAGCCGCTGCCAAAACCGGAGCTTCTTTTCACTGATTTGCTTGTTTCACTCGAGCTGCCTGATTGAACTGAAGAGTTTCTGCTAGAAGAGGGTTTTTTATAATTGCTACTTTTATATAAATCTGATTTAGAGCTGTAATAACGCCCTCCATAAAAATAATGTCCATAATAATGGGAATGTCTGTCTTCACATTCCCAGCCGCCATCATCTTCGTCCCATTCCCATTGAGAGCAATTCGAATCTTTAGGAGGGTCCGGAATATTTTGTGATTGTGTACTGGTATACTCATCTTCCGTATCGTTATTACATGCTGCTAAATTCAACAGAAAAGCGGTTGAAATAATTCCTGTCATTACTTTATTTGTTTTACTCATTTTTTTCACCTCCCACCATGACTTTTTATACATACGAATAAAATGGGAAAAAGATTCCCTATCTTATTAACTCTCAATAAAACTTCCCAATTATTTCCGCTGATCTATTATTATTGAAATGGTTCATCGTTTTCTAGATTACATAGGAAAAAGATGAAGTGTTCAGTTATAAGCTTCAATGAAACTCCTCCAGCATTTTATAGGATAATTGGGTGCTGCTCCTATTTTATAATAAAATGGAACAATTTGGGCGGATTACAAAAGAATTATACTTGCCGAAACGATCTTCGGAATTCGCGGTATTTCACTTCTCCTGCAAAAAGGGATATTTCCTTTACAAAGCGAATAGGTATAGAAAATGGAAAAAGTATACATAGGGGGATTTACATGCAGCCACCAAAACATATTGTGTCAGCGGCTACAGTTATATTAAATGATAAAAAGGAATTGCTTCTCATAAAAGGACCGCGGAGGGGATGGGAAATGCCTGGCGGCCAGGTGGAAGAGGGGGAATCTTTAAAAGACGCTGCCATTAGAGAAACAAAAGAAGAGTCTGGAATAGATATTGAGGTTACTAGATTTTGCGGTGTGTTTCAAAATGTAGAGAAATCTATATGCAATACATTATTCTTAGGAAAACCGATTGGAGGCACACCAACGACAAGTTCAGAAAGCCTCGAGGTTGGCTACTTTCCATTAGAAAAGGCGCTTAAAATGGTGACGTGGGGAAATTTCCGACAGCGAATTGAATATTGTTTAGATGATAATCTGCAGCCTTTTTATGTGGAATTTTAGAATGAAGTTTCCATAAGAAAAGCGCAAGCGCCTTGCTCATTGCCGTACGAACTGGCCGATTAAGTACGCAACGTCCTGTTGCAACATCGGCACTAGTACATCCTGTACGTCGGAGCTAGACAGCTATCTGACTTCAAAAAACTTATACTTTCTTACTCTTAGATGAAAGGAGCACTTAGTCTTATGCTGAGTGCTCCTTTTCCTAAAAACGTTTATGGAATCAGCAAAATTTTCCCCATGCTTTTTCTGCTTTCCAGCAATTCGTGGGCGTCTGCTCCTTTTCTTAGTGGAAAGGTTGCCGGCGATTGGATGCGGAGCTTTCCTTCCTTCATCCAGTCAAATAACTGCTTGCTTCGTGCTAATCGGTCTTCTTTTGTTTGCAGCACGTTCCATAGGTCTCCGCCTGTTAATGTTTTCGAAGTATCCATGAGCATTCGCGGATCCACAAGGGGCGGTTCTCCACCTGCCATGCCATAAAATACCACGTTTCCTCCGGTCCTAACTGCAGCAAAACTCTGATTTAACGTACTTCCAACGGCATCATATGCAGCATCTGCTCCTTTTCCTGCTGTTGCTTCTTTCACTTGTTCTACCCAATTTTCTTTATAAAAAAGAACAGTGTCTGCTCCTGCATTCCTTGCTGCTTCGGCCTTTTCACTCGTTGAAGTAATCGCAATAACGTTTGCTCCTTTTATTTTGGCTATCTGTACAAGCAGCTGTCCAACTCCGCCTGCTGCAGAATGTACCAGCACTACATCTCCTTGTTTTACGCTATAACTATCGGAAGCAAGGTATTGCGCCGTCAGCCCTTGCAGCAAAAGAGCGGTAGCCTGTTCATCTGTTATTCCAATTGGAATTGGGATAGCTTTCTCTGCCGGAACTGCAACCAATTCAGCATTGGCATGTGGAACATCGGCAAACGCCATTCTATCTCCAATTTTAATGCCGCTGACATTTTCTCCTACTGTTTCGACGACTCCTGCTCCTTCATATCCTAAAATAAACGGCGGCTTCCCTTCTAAATGAAAGTTGCCTTTTCTTCTATATATATCTGCAAAATTGAGGCCAATTGCTTTCATTTTCAGGAGAATTTCATTCGGCTTTAACACTGGGTGCGCTATTTCTTTTATATATAAAACATCTTTATCGCCAAATTCATTAAATACAAGTGCTTTCATCTCTATCACTCCTTCTAGTTTGTGCATTTCGCGAGTTTTTCCCGCATTCCTCGAGTTTTTCCTACGTTCCCTATTCTTTTCCTCCCTTTTATCATATAATCATTACACCAATCAAAAAAGCTGAATATTTCTATCAATTCAATCGATATTTTCGATTTAGGAGGTGTTTGTATGGAGTTAAAACAATTGAAAACATTTAAAATCGCGGCAGAAACCCTGAACTTTACGATGACGGCTAAGCAGCTGAATTTTGCTCAATCAAGTGTAACGGCGCAGATTAAAAACTTGGAAGCGGAATTGGGAACTCCATTGTTTGAGCGCCTTGGCAAACGTTTGGTTTTAACAGAGGCAGGCCGACACTATAAGCTATACGTGGATGAAATGCTGCGGTTGACAGAGGAGGCCCATACTAAAATTTCTGGAACGATAGAAGAAAAAGGAACACTCATTATTGGAGCGCAGGAAAGTCAATGTACGTATCGACTGCCTGCTATTTTAAAAGCATTTAAACAAGCATACCCGCAGATTAAGCTGATTTTTAAACCAGCAAATTCAGATGCAACAGCAAGGGAGCAATTAATAAAAGGAGAGCTGGACATCGCTTTTATTACAGATGTCATCAAGTCGGAAACACAATTGCACATGGAGACACTTATTCAGGAAAAATTGAAGTTGGTGGCTTCTGCTGATCATTCTTTAGTGAATGAAGTGAGCGTTTCCTCCAAAGATTTAGAAACAGAAACACTGCTTCTTACAGAATCCAGCTGCTCTTATCGAATCGTCTTTGAAGAAACGCTCTCACGTGCAGGCTGTTTTCCACCTGCTAAATTTGAATTTGTCAGCATTGAAGCAATTAAACAATGCGTGATGGCGGGACTCGGAATCGCCATCCTCCCTTCTATGACCGTAGAAAAAGAAATTCTATCCGGCAGCTTAAAAGAATTGAGATGGGAAAATTCCCTTGTCCCAATTTATACAAGCATTGCCTGGCATAAGGACAAAATGATTGCCTCCTACTTGCAGTTCTTTATTGATCTTAGCAGGAAGACGTTTCGAGAAACAGTTTCGGCTTCAGGAGAAAATGCGTAGAAAAACGCATAATGTTGTTTAAATAAGAAACAACCTCAGCTACTCCCTGAGTTCCCCTACTATTTTTGTCCCATGCGCTTCACTGATAGGTAATTTCGCTGCAATTTCATTTACGTTTTTATTTGTAATGCCCCCGCCAGGCAGGATGATGATTCTGCCTGCCGCATAATCTAAGTATTCTTTAATCCGCATCAGGTTCTTTTCAATTGGGGAGTCCATCAATCCTCCGTGCGTTAGGATTCGATTCACACCAATTTCCACCAGCCAATCAATTGCTTCCAGCTGAAGTTGGGGATCGATCTCATCAAACGCCATATGAAACGTTATATCCAGTCCTTGTGCTGCTTCTAGGAGGAAATGTATGGAACCTTCATCTATCCACCCTGAATCAGTTAAGCAGCCAAGCACCACCCCATCTGTCCCTAGCTTTTTTAAATGGATGATATCATGCTTCATAATCTCCAGTTCATCCCGCGAATAAATAAAGTTTCCACCTCTTGGCCTAATCATGGACATAACCTTAATCTGTTGAGTTTTACAATATGGAATGGTTTTTGCAGCGACTCCGTGACTCACCGTTGTCCCGCCTGCATTAAGATTGTCGCAAAGCTCAATGCGATCGGCACCTCGGGCAATCGCTTCAGGAACCATAGTAAAATTTTCTACACAAACTTCTTTTATCATTAACAACCACCTAATCTTGCGCCTGTTTTGCTAAAAATTCTTCCTTTAAAATAGAATATACTTTTACATCATGATGCTTCCCTTTGACAAACATGTCTTTTCTCATGATTCCCTCGAAGGTCATTCCCGCCTTTTCCATTACTCGGGCAGAGCCGATATTCTCCGTGAAACATTTTGCTTGAATGCGGATTAAATCCATTTTTTCGAAGCCGAATTTTATTACTTCTTTTGCAGCTTCCGTCATAATGCCCTTTCCCCAATACTCATGTGAAAGGACATAGCCAATCTCTGCACTGCTATGGTTTGGCTTCCACCATACAAAATCAATGGTGCCGATTAATTTTCCGTTCTCTTTATACTGAATTCCCCATAGGGCAACTTCCTTCTTTTCGTATCGATCCAACACAAATTGCAAAAATCCCTTTGTGTCGGAACGTTTTTGATGAGTTTCCCACGTCACATATTTTGTTACTTCCGAATTGGAGCCATATGCATACATATCATCTAAATCGGCTGGCGTTAATTTCCGGAGAATGAGCCTTTCTGTTTCTAGTCTTGGCAAATCACCGTATATCGCTTCGATTTCCATAAAATCCCCTCTATTATTGTAAAATTAAGTAGCGTTCTCTCAAAAGTTTTAAATGATGCAGTTCATGTCCTGCGATAATGTATGCAATGGCGTTTGCAGATACTTCACCATTATTGGCATAGCCTTTTCTAGTAGGCGTCCCTTCTGGCAGTCCTTTTAATAGAGCAATGGTCGACTGTCTCACTATTTTATACTCTTCTACTAAATCTTCCATGGAACGAGAGGAGTATAACGCTTCTTTCACATACTCTTCATCATTGTATCCTGCAAGAGAGGTTTGGTCTCCTCTCGCTATGCGCAATGTTCGGTATTGCATAATGCGCTCTGTTTCTGTCATATGTCCAAGCACTTCTTTTACCGACCATTTTCCTTCTGCATAACGATAATCTGCTTGTGCATCCGTTGTATTTAGAAAAAGAGAAGCAGTTGCGTCTACCTGTTTCCCAAGCAGCTCGATAATATTTCCGTCACCGACAAGCTTTATATACCTCTCGTAAAAATCTGGATATTCTCCCTTTACTGGTTTTGTAAACATATATACCTCCCTTTCTTGCTCCTAAATTTGTTTCCTATACATCTCTTATTCTCCATTTTTCTCTGCTATCCTGCTTTGGATTGGATTGGCTGGTAAATTAGTAGGTTTCGTTAAAGGGGGAACGGCTCTTTCAAAGGATGTTGTTGTTTTTCTACCGAAGGAAGATTAGTTAAACAGCTTACAACGAAGGTGCATCATTTGCATGATAACACCTTCGTTGACCTAATCCCATATACGTATTCTTGGAATTCCTGCTGTTCTTAAATAATCCAATAACTGACCTGTATGAACAGATTCATGATAAGCCACCCTTAGAAGCATGTCACCTAGGTCCCTTATGTATCCTGAATCAGAACGGTCGATTTTTATATTTTTCAGATCAGCTTCAGTAAATGATTTAATAGTGTTTAAGAATTGGTTTCTAAAATGCTCTGCGAATTTCAACTCTGCATCAACTGTTGTAAAAGGTCGATGTTCGAATGGCGAATCAAAAGCAGACAAACTGCCACCATTTTGTATTGCTAAATGATAATAATGTTCACTCTCCAACACATGTCTTACCATTTCTATACAAGTCATTGCTTCGTTATCTGGCTTCCATTGGAGCATATTATGAGGAATAGATGTCCAGACCTTGATACTTCTTCTTCTTGCTTCATTGAAGTTTAAAATAATTAAATCAATAGAATTCATAACTGTTTTCTCCTTTGTTAGTTATAACTTGAATATACACGAATAAGCGTTCGCAGCAAAATGATATTGCTAATTTTTGTTAAAAAAATTATAGTCGGTGCCTTCAGTTAGAAATCAAAATGGAAATTAATTGGTTCTGACTCTATTACCGCTTTCTCCAACGATCCTTTCTTCTTTTTTCTTCGTTTTATCTTTATTTTTTTGTGATTTTTCTTCTTTTTTGTTCTATTTATCTTTCCATTTTGCTGATTTATCGATTTTTCGACAAAAATTGACATCATTCCCCTTTTATAAAATTCCTTTTTTATCCAAAATAAAGGGGTTCATGCTATAAACGTCTAATATTACATCCATAAATATAAACGGAGGTTATAATTTGAAGAAAAAATATGCCAATCTATTGATTTTATTACTTTTGCTTGCTGGATGTTCGAATGAGTACCATGAAAAAGAGGGTTTTGCCAATTCTCGTCTCCAATCTGACTTCCCTGTTCCTGCTAATGCGAAAGAAAAAAGAGAAAGCGCCAAGAAAGACAAATCCGTTTATCAAAAATATGAGCTTATTGGAATTGGGAAGGAAACTACAGATGATGGGGAAATTCATCCCACTGCCTATTTCAAGAAAATCGCAGAGGAAGGATGGACTGAGGAAAAGAAATATGAAGGGAAAGGCTATATTTTCGAAAAAGATGAGGAACAAATCTATTTAGAACTCCACACCGATTTTTTCGAATTGACCAAACTAGATAATTAATAACTACCAAAAAGCGGTCTGATGTCTCCCAACAAACCGCTTCTTCTACATTATTGCACCATCGCCTTCAGCTTCTTCTTTTTCCAAAAAACTTGATAATAAAGTATTTGCGCGGATAAATTAACGAAAAACGCAATCGAATAAGCAAGCCATACTCCTTTTATTCCAAGATCCGTAAAGTGGGACAAAATATATGCTGTTGGTACTTGAATAAGCCAAATGCTTAATATCGTACATAATGTAGGATACAGCACGGTGCCTGTTGCCCGCTTGGTGGCAGAAATTGCTTGTATATGCCCTAATAGTGCATAACTCCAAAAGGAAAGAAGAATAAGGCTTTTTGCCATTTCCATTGTTTGCTGATCTTTTAGAAAGACGGATAAACTCGGATCTGCAAACAAACATACGATGATGATTAAAATTCCGCCATAAAGATAGTTTAAACCAACTCCAATTTTCGTGATTTGTTTTAACTGAGCTGTTTGCCCTGCTCCAACTGATTGTGCCACAAATACAGAAATGGCAATCGAGATGCTCATCTCCGGTATTTGCACATAACTGGCGATTTGATTAACGATACCATATGCAGCTGTTGCGTTGGATCCATATTCGTTTACAAAAGTGACCACCGCAATTTCAGACATCGAAATGGCAACCATGCTGATGCTTGTCGGAATCGCTAAACGAAGCAGATTTTTCACAATCAAGCCATTTAATCGAAAATGCTTCGTGACAGAGAAATCCCATTTCAGAAGATGGTCTTTCTTTTCAAGTAAACTAGTAATAAACCAAACGTAATAATATTCGAAACCACTGCAGCATATAATCCAAGGTCAGGGAAAAGTCCCCATCCAAAAAGCAGGACAGGCAGGAAGATCGTGTTTAACAAAACATTAATAACCAAGGAATAAAATGGTGTTTTGGAGTCGCCCACCCCTCTTAACATCGTTGTATACACCATGTAACTAAACATAATGGGCAAGGTGATAAACAATATCGTGCATAATGAGTGCTTTCTATTAATATATTCGTTGGTGTGCCCATCCATCGTAATAGTGTCTCTGCAAAAACACTGCCGAAAATGGCCAGAGCAGTGGAAAGAATAATGGTAAAAGCCACCGTCACGCCAACTACTTCTTTCATTCTTTCCATATTCCTGGCGCCATATGTCTGACCCACTAATATCGAACTGCCTGTTCCAATGCCAATCGCAAAGGAAACTAAGAAAAAGAACAGCGGATATGGCTGCCAATGCTTGGACTTCTAGCTGCTGACCTACAATGATGCTGCCTTAGACTTGACTAAATGACTGCAAAATACTTGCAAGCATAATTGGGATCAGAAAACGGATCATTCTTTTTCCCAGGGACTGATTGATTGTATCCATCTTCATACTCCCGACTTAATGGTATCCACGAACTCCATATGGCTGAAGTTCTTCGAGCCATTTCTCTTCTAATTTCTTTAATTCTTCTTTTTCATTAAAATAAGGATCATTTTTCTTTTTCACCGTATCGATTACTTCTACAGTAAAAGCCTGCTCACCATATTGCTTCCATTCTGCTGCGAGTTCTTTATTCGTATGGCCGCCTTTATTCAGCATAAACTTGACACCATTAAGTGTTTTCGTATTTCGGGTGCTGCCAATAAACACTTTCCCGTTTTGTTTGTTTTGAATTTTATAGATGCCTGCTTCAATCGGCATTTCTTTATAAAGCTGCTTTAGTTCTTTTTTACGATCCATTTCCACTCACCTATTCATTATTTTTTCAGCCAATAGCTGCTGCCATCTGATTTTCTGTTTGCAAATCCGTACTCGATTAAATACCTGCGAATCAGCACATAATCCTCATAAATCGCTTCTAAGGCTTTGTTTAATTCTTTTTCTGTATATTTTTTTTCGGGATTCAACCGACCCGCTATTTCCCGAAGCACCATCAGCTTTTGTTTCTCCTTTAATGGAAATTTCTCCAGCTTTCCTTCTGAAAAATATTTCTTCACCGCTTTTTGCTGCTCTTCTTCCGTTATGTTGTACCGCTCATCTACCATTTTCGCTTGTTTATGAACGGGAATAAATGCAGGTGCATGCTGATCTTTTTCTTTCAGCAATTCCATTAATGCTAAAAATGTTTTCGCTTGGCGCTCCTTTTCTTTTAAAACAAAACGATGATGGCGAATCGTAGAAGCACTCCCAATATTTAGCTTCCGCTTTACCTCTTCATCGCTTTTGCCTTGATAAAAAAGGTGCAGCAAATTATTTTGGTGCTCCGTTAAACCAGTCAGCTTTTTATCTAGACCAATTAAGTATTCAAACACGGATTGATGTTTTTCTTGTATATGAATTTGCATAAATTTCCCGGCTTCATACAACACATCGTTACGCGGATAGATAATGCCTTTTTCCACTATTTCTCCACAAAGGAGGCAGACAAACCGATCCTTTTGCTCTATAAATCCCTGCTTTAATTCTTCCAAAGTAGCATTCCAAAAAAATTCCGAAAGTTCCATTTTATAAACACTCCAGTTAATAGTTTATATAAAAACAAACATTTTCTTCACATGTTGTAATATAATCTATATATTATTACATCACTTAGCAACCGTCAACAACTAAACAAACGTTTTTATATTTTGTTTGTATAAAGCAAGTAATTTCACTAAGGCTGAACACATTTGGATATTTATGTTAAAATAAAAGTAACAGCAACTAATAGAAAGAAGGAATGATTAAAGGAGGATAATGAATTATGAATAATAAAAGAGAAAAAAGTCAAATTGAAACAAACGATTCTTGGAATCGAGCATTATATGGCAGTCCAACAATTGGAGGATTTGTTGTGATTGGCGCCCTCATTTTGTATGTCTTATTTCATTAGAAAATCATGATGGAGATTAGAAAGCTGCGTAGCGAGGAATACCCTCCAATGGAATTATTGCTTCTGGCCGATCCTTCCAAAGAGCTGGTAGATGAATATATAAATAGAGGCGAGTGCTATTTAGTTTTTATAAAGCAGCAGGTCGTTGGCGCCTATGTCCTGCTGTCTACAAGACCACAAACAGTTGAATTGGTCAACGTTGTGGTGAAAGAAGAACACCGCGGCAAAGGAATTGGGAAAAAGCTTGTGTTGAGTGCCATCCAAACAGCAAGAAAAAACAGCTATAAAACCATGGAAATCGGTACGGGAAATTCAAGTATTGGCCAGTTAGCCCTTTACCAAAAATGCGGCTTCCGAATAATTGGCATAGACAAAGACTATTTTCTGCGCCATTATATAGAAGAGATTTTTGAGAACGGCATACAATGCAGGGATATGATTCGATTGTCTTTGGATTTATAAAATGAATATGCAAACAAATAATTATATAAATTTCAGGATGGATATATGAAGAAAAAATTAATCATTTCGGCAATAATTATCATGCTCTCATTTATTATTTGGTGGACTAATTGTGTATTTTTTGTACCACATTTTCAAGCAGGACCAAATAACACCTTGGTTTCAAAGAATACAAAATTAGAATTAGTTACAGACTCCGAACCTGAAAAATTAGGAATCCATGTTCCAAACTTTTTACCATTTTGGAAAACAATTGGTGAAGTCGATGGAGATATGGACGGTACTTTATGGGAATTTACGGATAAAGGAAATAACTATATTTTATACACCGCAAATACAGAAATGCCATGGCAGTATATTTATAAATATTCTACAAACTAACATTTGCTTAAAATGGCATATAATAGAAGAAAACACTTGATATCAAAGCGTTTTCCCCATCTATCTTTAACGTTCTAGGAGGGAAGCAATTGAAACGTACACCGGAAATGGTTTTAGGTATTATTGCATTAGTTCTTCAGTTGCTTGTTATTATTCTTGGAGTATTCATTGCTCTTTTTATAGGCATTCAATTTCCTGAACAGCTGCCTCAATCCAGCGAAATATGGTATGCATGGCTGGTTTTAGGCATACACGTACTTGGATTTGTTTTAGGACTTGCCGCGCTGTTTATATTAAAAAAAGCTCCAAAAAAGTCAGGTATTATCTTACTCCTAACTGGAATTCTAATGTTGATTCTGACTCTTGGTGCAACACTGATACAGTCGGTTTTATTTATCATTGTTGGCATCATGTGCTTCGTACGAAAACCTGTAATCAAAAATGCGAAAGAACAATTAATTAATTAAACGATAAGCATTCTACTATCATTTACGGGGTTCTTACGTAAAGATAGAACCCCGTAAATGCCCAAATTACAATAAAGGAGAAAAACAGATGATAAAAGGTCTTTACGAAGCGCATTTGCCTGTAAGCTGTTTGAAGCAATCCATTGAATTTTATAAAAAATTGGAATTAGAGCTTGCTTATCAGACGGATAAATTAGCATTTTTCTGGATTAAGAAGGGACAAAGCTGGCTAGGATTGTGGGAAACCGAGAAAGCTGCTACACCCTATCATCCCTCGTTAAGGCATGTTGCTTTTCAAATTGATCGAAAAGATATGGAGAATATAAAAGAATGGCTTGAACAAAAAGGAATTCCCATCCAATCTGCTTTTACATTCCCACCAGAAAAACAGCCACTTGTTCTGCCCAATAACCCAAATGCTCATGCCGCTATCTACTTTCAAGATCCCGATGGAAATTCTCTTGAATGTATCGCACCTTTACGATTAGATTTTGAGGAGACTTTTGACATGATGTCTTTAGAAGAATGGAATAAACGAAATAATGAGGGGGTAACTAGGGGGATAAAATAATAATTTTTATAAAACTCATCTACTTTGACAAATGAGGATTATATAATATCCTTCTATCTCTAAACGTTATTAGTTGAAGAAGAAACAATCCCCAAAAGAACCACATCTAAGTCCTTTTTCCCTTTGAACTATAATAACGCTTTTTTTGATAGAACTTTGCTTTAAAAGACCATATACAAAAAAATCCAAATTAAACATTAACTGTCTTTGAATTAAATAATCAGTTTATGTTTTAAACTATTAGCCTTTCAAACTAATGTCTTTGCACTGTATAAATATTTTTGCTTTAGAATGCAGCAATATTTCATGGATAAAATCTCCATTATCTAAATGGATGATTTCTTCATATCCCCATTCATCAATGCCTCTCATTCCGTCAAAGACTATTTCATTTGAATTAGCATAAGTATTTTTCTTCATATCATATTCAAAGCGATATTTTGTTACACCATTCTAAGTTAATTTGTATTCGTGACCATCCCAGTGTTTTAAATGAGCTTTTAATGTTGTTGGATGCATCTCGCCCTGCTCTTCTTTATCAGGGTCAAAGTGATTTATCAGATTAATAGAATAGATATGGGCATCATGAAAGGAGTCATTTAAAAAAAATTGAAAGGTTTCCTCACTTAACTTGCCCTTTAAATTCTTTTTATTTTCTCTATACCCCAATATGTCCCAATGATCATCTGAAATAAAACACTTCAAAAAATCAGCCTCTTTTCATATAATTTTTTGTTTATATCATCTTCTGCCTTCATCACTTTCTCAACCTGGGAAAAACAATTATTTTTCCGATCTAAAAGTAATCTCCACTATCTCTGGCCGATTAAATAATCGTTGGGGAATAATGCTGTTTCCCAATCCTCTATTTACAATCATAATAGTATTGCCCTTTTTGTATTGGCCTGCTGTAAACTTTGGCATAAAACCTTGGTTTGGCGCCACCAAACCGCCAATAAAGGGAATTCTCACTTGTCCTCCATGTGCATGTCCAGCCAAAACAAGATCCATATTATATTTTTCATATAATCGCAATAATTCTGGCCGGTGGGATAACAGCAGCATAAAATTCTCTCTCTTTTTTGTTCCTTTCAAAGCCGTTTGAATTTCCTGATCGACTATGGCTTCTTCTAAATCTTCACCGGCAATTGCCGGGTCATCTACCCCAAGAAGCTGAATTTCCCCATTCCCTTTTTTAATTGCTTCATTCGTATTTCTCATCACTTTTACTCCGGCAGCTTGCAGCTTTTTCTCCAAACGATCAAATTTTCCCGACCACCATTCATGATTTCCAGTCACATAATAAACAGAAGTAATCGAAACAAGCTGCTTCATCAACCCCAGACTTGGTACTTCCTTGTATTTTTTCGAATCCACTAGATCCCCTGTAAAAACAATTAAATCCGGTTTTAATTTTTTCACTTTTTCTACTAAACCTTTTTGATTTCTCCCAAACTCTTTACTATGCAAATCTGATAATTGCACTATTTTAAAATGATCAAAGCTTGAAGGGATTTTACTAGATTGTATGGTTACGTTTGTCATAGTAACAGCGTTATTTTGATAGTAAGAAAATAGAGCTATTAACAAAACAATAACTGTAAAAATTATGCCCTTCTTTTTCGTAAATTTCATGATGATCCTCTCCTGACTAGTATCTTTTATCCCACTCTTAAGGAGAAGTAAGACCCCCACTGATGGAAGTTTACTTTATCTGCTCTTATACATACTAACGCAAAATATTCATCAATTGTTTCCAAACTATTTTTTAATTAAAACGGTAGATGCTACTAAGCATTATTATGAGTGTGAAGGGTGCACTTGATTTGCTAAAAAGAGTGTGAAAAAACTCATATTAGGCTAATTTAATAGATAGTTTTATTTACTACAAAAATGCCTGCTTCTTTTTGAAACAAGGCATTTTTTGTGTATAAAACTTTATATTTATTCTTGACCAACATTGTCAATTCCTTGTTTTTTATGAAAAAAAGCATCGTAAATAAAGTCTGGAATAACAGAATCAGACTTCTTTAAAGTATAAGAAAATATTTCTATTGTATTAGCAGTGTTTTCTTCAAGAGGAAGAACGTCTATATTCTCCATATTTATATGGTTTGGCAAGAATGATACTCCCTTTCCAGCTGAAATCATTGAGAGAATAAAATCATAGGAATCTAATTCTATAATTTAAAAAGAAAAATTATTTTTATTTGCAAATTGAAATGTAAACTGTCTATATGGACAATTTTTATCTCTACTAACCAAAAAGGTTTCTTTTTGGAGATCCATTACTACCTTTTTTAAATAAATTCCCGAATCGAAAAATTCTGTTTAAAATTCGTGTTGTCCGTCTTTTTATTCGTTATTATCATATCAACTTGCGAGGACTTTAATAAAGATTCTAATTCAGTACTTGATCTAGTATATAAGGTATAGGGAGAGTGGCTTTGGATTAAAAAGGTTTCCAAATAATTTTTCACAATCGTTTGTGTAGCTCCTAATTTATAGGGTGAGCAGTGTTCATTGATTGTAGATTTTGCCTCCTCAATGAGCCCAAGAATTTCTGTAGTATAACGCAAAAGTATCTCACCCTTAGGTTGAAGTTGAAGAACGACTCCTTTATTAGTCCGCTGAAATAAGGGCGTACTTAGTTCTGACTCTAATTTTTTTATTCGTTCGGATACATTTGGCTGCACATACCCAAGTGATTCAGCTGCTTTTGATATGGAACCTAAATCAGCTACCTTTTGAAAAATAATTAAATCATTAATTTCCATATCTATTCCTCCTTGATATCATTATAAATGATATTAAGCATAAGCATTACCTCTTTTACGACAGAATCGGATAATTGTATACTAAATTTATCCAATAGGAAAGTGAGTGAGAAATATTATGATAGGAATGCAATATAAGGTAAAGCTACCTTCAGATTATGATATGGCTAATATTCGAGATCGAGTAAAAAATAATGGAAACAAAACGGATGGATTCGAAGGACTCCATTTTAAAGCCTATCTAATTTCAGAAAAAGGAAAAAGGGGAAACCATTATAATTCTTATTCCCCTCTTTATGTTTGGGACGACTCAGAAAGCATGAATAAATTTCTTTTTGAAGGATTTTACGATAATATATTAGACTCCTTCGGGTGGCAGACTGTTAATATAGGTATACCACTGCAAATCGATTTAACTTTTTCGTTTTCTGTGAGTAAATACGTAGTTGAAAGAATGGGAACCATAGAAGAGAAGTCTTCATTGAGAAATTTTAAACCTTCACTAAATAATCTAGTAATCAAGGAAAACCCAACTAGCAAAGTAACGATATATAATCCAGACAAATGGTCATACAGTACCTTCTATTTTTTTGAAGAATATCCGAAAGGGTTTGAAAACAATAATAATGTTTCTATTTATGAGATTCTTCATATTTCAAGAGGAAGATAATATGGAGGTGTACACAGTCTCAAATAATAAAACTCCATAAAAAAAGGATGCATAATTTATGCATCCTTTCGGTT
>NZ_JBQTCY010000012.1:0-150642 GCF_052663225.1 Niallia sp. 03133 | reverse complement strand
GACGACCATTCCTACTACTTTTCCTGCATCATTCCATTGGTAGTAACGATATTTCTGTATGACGTTATTATCTTTTGTTACTTCTAACGCAAGATTGTCGTCTTCTCCATCATAATAATATTCATACGTTTTCGTGCCAATGATTTTTTTCGTTCGTAAGCCTTCTTCATCGTATTCATACTTCGTCACTTCAGAATTGGCTAACGTCGTTACTCTTGTTTGATCCCCTAAATCATTGTATTCATATTGAAACTTATCATCCTTTTTTAAATTGCCATCTAAATCATACGTAAACGTAGAAGCTCCATTTTTCGTTGTTATCTGATTTCCTTCATTATAAGAATAATTCGTTTCTGTACCATTTTGAATAAGCTTTGTTCGGTTGCCTACTTTATCATATTGATATTCATTCGTAGAACCGTTTGGCAATATTTCTTTGATTAATTGATTATTCGCATCATAAAAGTATTGGGCGGTACCATTTCGATCTGTTGCTTTTGTAATATTCCCAGATTTATCATATGTGTAGCCGAAAGATAAGGCTGGTGTTGTTTCAGTTCCTTTTGTGTAGTCAATGGATGTTAAGTTATTGCTGCTGTCATAAGCAAAATTATTTTTTATCAACCCATTTTGAAAGCTAACCGCTGCTTTATTTTGTTTTAAATCATACGTATATTTCATAGAGATTAGTGAATCTGTACCATTATTTGCAACAACACTATCAACTTTTCCTTCAGGCGTATAGGTCAATGTTTGATTGATCATTAATGCCTGCGATGTATCACTATAATTGGTCGTTTGATTTTGAAGACGGTCCATCTCGTCGTAACTATAATTGGTGGAATAGTTTCCTTGTTTGTACGTAGCGGCTAAATTATTAGCTGTATACGTAAATGTCTTATCAACTAATATCTTGTTTGCTGCTACATCTTTAAAGCTTCTAGTTAGTAGTTGTCCTGCATTATCATACGTATTCGTCCACTGCAAGGAGTCTTGCCCACTACCCTTTTTCACTGTCACTGTTTTTAACTGGTCCACGTTATCATATACATAATTTTCCGAAATACCAGAAGCTTGTTTTGTCGTTATTAGATTTCCATTTTCATCATACGTATTCATTACTTTTATCGTTTGTGATCCATTAACAGGGAAAACAGATTCTAACAATTCATCATTTCCATCATACTTGTACGTTTTTGTTTTCCCATTGGCATTCGTTAATGCGGTCATATTGCCATTATCATCATATACATAGGTTGTTTTATTGCCTTTCCCATCTGTCACAGACGTTTTAATTTCTGGATTCAATAAATCAAGTGAATAACTGGTCGTACGGTTTTCACCATCTGTTTCACTGATTACCTCGCCATAATCGTTGTACGACGTACTTGTCGTATTTCCTTTGGCATCCGTAATCGTTGTTTTTTTATTTGTCTCATCATAAGTGGTCGTAGTAAACGTATTATTAGGATAGATGACTTTTGTTTCCCTTCCGTATCCATCATACTCAAGTTTCGTTACTTCTTCTCCCACTGTACTGCTTTCTAAATTGTATCCAATATACGTATTAACCGTTTTTATACCATCCGGATCTGTTTGTTCTAACACCTGGTTCTTACCATCATATATATAAGAGGTTGTTTTTCCTTCTTTATCTATCGATTTGACTACATTTCCATTAGCATCATATTGATTGGTTTCTGTTTTTCCATTTTCATCTGTTTCCGTCAGTTCATTATAATTGGCATCATAAGTTGTCTTGGATGTTGTACTATCTGCATTCTGAACGTCGGTTACTGCAAACGTATTGTTTGTTTTATCTCGCTTATATATGGTCTGTTTGCCTGTAGTATCACTCACTACATAGTTATTATCCTTTTTATTGTACGTATAATCTGTTTTCACCGACCCTAATCCATCTTCTTGTGGAGTTAAAACCGAGATACTATTTGTTTCATAATTAAAGGTGTTCGTATGATTTTTCCCATCTATATAGGAACCCACTAGGCCAATATCATTATAACCATACGTATTGGTAATAGTCTTTGTTGTTCCATTTGCATGGACAGTAGTATTAACTAATTGATTATCACTGTTATAGTTGTAGTCAATCCAACGATCTTTAAAGCTCGTTTTCACCAATTTACCTGTAGTGTCAGTCGTATCGTAAAAAAGTGTGATGCTATTTCTAATCGTATTATTGGCCGCATCTACTTCCGCAATTTCGGTTAATTGAGTGCCCGTATAACGGAATAAAATTTTATTATTGTTCGCATCTTGATAGGCATATAAACGATACTTATTACTATTACTTGGGTCTAGTTCAAAATATTTCGTAAATCCATCTTTATCTTTTAATGAAAAGCCTGTTTTACCATTCACCGTTTCATTTTTTAACGTTATATATTTTCCTTGTGGAGAAGTATAACTGCTTGTTCCTGAATTATATATAAATTCATGCCTTGTTCCATCTTCATCCCAATAATAATAATTAGAAGAAGTGGAAGATTTTTTTATCAGGGATTCATTTCCCTCAAAGGTCCATCCTTTTCCTAAAGCAGAAGATTGAGTTGATTTTGAATTATAGTAACGAGTAAAATCGAATCCTAACACGCCTCTTGTAAACAAGGAATGATCGGTAATACTGAAGTTCAGATTCCCGGTTGTCACGTTAACCGACGCTTCAGCATTTCCTAATTGATGACTACCAGTCGTAAAATAATCTTCCAACCCAATTAAGTCATCATTAGGCAAAATACTCCCGTAAATATTGGTAGAAGGAGCACTCACACCCCTTGGTCCATTTATTTTACTTGTTTCACTTGGTGGTTCGAAAGAATCATTCATTGTGTATGCTCTCACACGAATGTCGTATGATTTTTTGTCTTGGAGAGACTGAGGTGCACTATTTTCTTTATAATACGCTGTAGGGTCTAAAGGTAAGTCTTTTGAATCCCCAAATAAAGAAATTCCCGTCGTATTCCAAGATGTCACATTTCCGACATCATAACTAACATATTTGCTGCCATCATTTATTTCTACTAGATATCCACCGGCATCCTGTACTTTATCCCATTTGATGTTTAATGCCCCGCGATTGGTTACATCATCCACTATCTCGCTGGAAGAGACAGCAATATTTTTCACCGTTGGCAGCGGAATGTATCCATATTGAGAATCGGACTGATCGGTCACTCCTAAATCACAAATTGCTTTGATACGGATAGAATAGCGTTTAAACGTTAGATAATCGCCCGAATTTTGATAAACTGGATTTGGATTAATCGCAAGTTCTGCGCCTAACTTATCTTTATGAAGAGCATATCTACCCGATGCTATTTCCGCATCCGTCGGCCAGATTTTTTGTCCTTTTGTGGACCAGCTTGTCACATTTCCAACCGTAAACTCTTCGTATTCTTTCCCGTTTAATAGTAAGACTTTATATCCTGTTGCTCCTGGGACCGCATCCCATGAAAGATCTAGCCAACCTCTCCCTTTATTTACCGAATCATTTTCTGAATATGCATAGGCCTTCACTGTTGGCATATTCGGAATATCTACCAAGGAAGCAGGAATTGCTTTTTTCACTTCCGCGGATAACGGACTGTCTCCATTTGTATATTTGGCTTTCACTTTAAAACCATAGTCTTTTCTAGTTGTCGGAGTACCGCTCTTAGCGGAATAAAAGCTACTTGGATCAACCGCAAGTTCTACTCCCGTTCCATCTAATTTGTAGGAACTGCTTGTCGAATAGGGTGCCTTTGGAAAAATCTTTTTCCCTTTGGAAGACCAGCTTGTCCCGGATCCTGTATAGACCGTTTCAAAGCTTTTTCCATTGTACATTTGCAGTTCATAGGAATTTGCTCCATATACAGCTGGCCAGCTTACATTCACATATCCAGTGGTTTGCCCATCCCCATACTGTGCTGCCGTAATAGAAGGGTTTTGCATCGTTGGATAATGATAACTAATTACTAGTTTAGCCACATTGGCTGTTTCCGCAGAGCTTAACTTTTTCCAATAGGTTTGGCCATTTCCATTTGTATGGAATTTAAATCCATCATTTCCATAATCCCCATCAATCCATCCTTGTACGGTACCTTTCACATTGAACGTTGCCCATTGATCACGTGCTACGGAGGTACTTGTAATATTAGTGGATCCTGGTTTGTTATTCCAAGTTAATTCATTGGCATACCATGGACCTGTCACTCTATCTACCCATAACCCTGTTTGTTGTGTAGCATAATAGGAATGGGTAACATAGGCTTTTAGATCAGCAGAATCAACCACCGCCCCTTTTAAATTGGTTAAAGAAAATTTGATAAAGGCATAGTTGGTTCCGGTAGTGCTGTCATATTTCCCTACTTTTAATACATATTCTCCTTGGGAAGAGTCCCACTCCTTATTGTAATTGGTTGTAGGGTATGCACTTGAAACGAAAGAATCTCCCATTGCATTTACAGTAACAGATGGATCTACATAAACAGGATATACTCGATCCTTCGATTCCAACCATTTTTTGTCTACTACTAATGAAATTTCGTATTGATTTTTACCAGAAGCTTTTAATTCATAATGGAGGTCATTTGACTTTACCCCACTGCCTAATCCTTTATTTATATTGGAATCTTCCATTATAGGAGCTGGTAATTTAAAAACTTTCTTCTTTACACTTTTATTTTCATAAAAACCAATGGAGCCATCATCTTCAAGGTTAGCAACTAAATCGGTATTTACTATGTAATGAAATTCATTGATTCCTTGGTAATCATGGATGATCCAATCTTCTTTCACTTCATTATTTAAAGAAACATGACGCAAATCGATGCCAGGTAATACATTTTCATACAATACTTTATTCTCATCATACGTTGTTTTTGCCTCTTTATTTAAAGAAAAATTCTCCCTACCTTTACTTGCAGAAATTTCTGAAAAAACCAAAGAATGCTTTCCATATGTATAATTTATTTCTTCAGCCGAAGATATTTTAGACGGATAAGCAGCTTCTAACTGAGTGGTTTCCGTTTCTAGTTGTTTTTCTTGGTTATTTAAGGTTAAATCGGTAGAAATTTCTTTCCACCTTCCATCCACTTTCGTATGAATGGGCTCAGCATACACTTCTTTGGTTAACTGACCCTCTTCATCCACAAATGTCTTGGAATAGGCATCTCTCTCTTCTACTATTTCTTTCCTATCCTCTACATTTTTTGATGATTTCTCTACTTGTTCCTCTTTATTTTCACCAGCTGAATTTGTCTCTGCATAAGACTTCATCGGTAAAATAGAAATAAATAGAGTAATACTTAGTAGCAATGCAATAATTCTTTTAAACAACTAATTTCCCCTCCGTTTATTAAAATTTGATTAAAAAAATTAAAATACGATTAAATTATATCTTATTTACAATGTTTTATAAATAGTGAAATATTTTCCTATATTAATTGTATTTAGCCTGTACATTATTCAATATCTTTTCCTATATAAGCAACCAAGTCCTTCTATTCATTAAAACTATTAATAAATTTGGTTATTACGCTTGCAAAATATTTATAGATCTTTTTAATTCAACATTTTTTGAATATTTCACTCGAATAGAGCCACTGTCACGGACAAATTGAACCACATGGCAAGAGAACCACTGCTATGTCAGCCACCATTGACCTTGCTTATTTCCGAGTTGTGGAATTAATGTAGGTAAAAGCCTAAAGGCTCTCCTGAAATAAATGGTAACGCGGACAATTCGATTCTAAGCATTTGCTGGCGGGTCCCCGTTCTCTTCCACAAAATACAAAGAATCGGGCGCTGCAGTCAATGGCAAGCAGCTTCGCTGTGGCTGGTTCTATACCCGTGATAGCGGCTCTCTTCTTCCGTGACAAGTGCTCATTTTGTCCGAGAAATTGGTTCTCTTTAAACTTAATGTTCATTTTTAGCCTATTAATCAGGATATAATGTCAAAACATTACAAAATGTAATCGTTCACCTACTTAGTTTTTACAATAGAATTTATTTAAAACATAAAAGATAGTTATTTTAAGAGAAAGGTGATGAGATCATGGAGTTGATAGATAATCGAGTGTTTGAGGGTTATATTGAAGATAATCATTTAAAATTAATTTATACGTATCTTTTTTGTTTTTAACTATTGTAGATCAGCAGAAATAGCTAGAGAAAATACAATATCTATAGAAATAAATACTTATTGTCTAAAGCTATTTCTGCAACGTCATAAGAAATAGAAACATATGCAGCTTCTCCATTCTTATCGATTTCACAAGATTCAAATAGGATAAACTTCCCTTTTTAATATTCGAAATTCTATTAGTGTTGTTTATTAAAGATAAATGTTTATAACATAATAGAATTCTTTATCTTTGTTCTCAAATCTATTACTTAAGCCTACCGGCCATCTTATTACCAAACAAAGAATATAAAGTATTTCCTTCAACAAATGTTTATCCTTTATTATTTTATAATAATTTTAGAATATAAAAAAAACTAATTCTTTTTATGTTTCAAAACTTTATTTTATTTATAAATGAAAAAACGCTCCTAAAAAATTAGGAACGCTTTATATAATTTAATTAATTTTTACGTTAGCCCAAACTGCATAACCAACCATATCACTTTCTTCCATCCTTAATTCTAATCTTTTTACACCTTTAACTGGTAAAGATATATTGATTGGCAATTCTCCTCTTATCAAATTGTATGTTTGTATAAGATTTCCATCTCCGTAAAAAGAAACTGAAGTGCTATTTAAGGAATCACTATCATCGGCTATACCTAATAAACCAGTAATAGTCGCATACTTTCCTTGTAAATTAAATGAATTCGAATAAGGACCATTATATCCAGAAGTAAAAAAGCGATAACCACTCTTATACTCAATTCCACCTAAAATTAGGTCATCTTTATTAAAATCCCCTACATAAGGTTTTAATAAATCCGACATATTAAGTCCATTGGATCCTTCGCCTAAATACCATGTTTTTAATTTACTATTATAAGTCGAACCTACGTTATAAATAGATCCTAGCAATTGAACTGGAGCATAAGGAACTCCATTATAGTTAAGTAGAACAGGTACACTTTTGTTAGAAATATTATAATTACCACTTTTGATTGTACCTTGATAATTTAACTTATCATCTAAAGGTTTAACTACTTTACTTTTTAAATTTTTTATCTCTTTATCTCGTGAAGAAACTTTGTCCTTTTGTTTTTTAATTTCTTTGTCTTTTGATGAATTTTGTTGCTTTAATTTGCTGTTTTCCGCTTTTAACTTTTTGTTCTCTGCTTTTAAATCTTTTACTTGTTTTTCTAATGATGCTTTTGAAGCAGCATCTACTAAACTACTAAAAGTAACTAAAGATCCAAAAGAAAAAATCACCACTAATAAACACATTACAAGTTTAGTTCTTTTCATTATATTCCTCCTCATAGGATAAATTAACTATACTTGTAAAAGTATAGTTAATTTGATCTAATCTGACAATCAATTTAACAATATTATTTTAAGCTGACCATTATTGACTAATAGTCTTTATAACCTTCATTCCCCCCTATTGAGTACAAGATATAGACCACTTAGAAAAGCAATACCTTAGTTACTTATTTTCATCTAAGATAATATCTTGGATGCGTAAAATTATGTATTAAACATTGATGTATTAATCGTCTAATAAGATGGTAAATTTTATAGAATGTCAAACAAAAAAGCCACAATAATAGCAGCCCTTTAAATCCCGTTCATTCTTTGTCGTACGTATAATTCGTTATTTAATTTTATTATTTTTTTACATTCATTCCTTTTATACTACTTATTCATATTAGTTTATCTTAATCTAGCGGATAATTATATATACTTTTTCATGGCTGCACATGAAACTAAATCACTCTGTTTCATTTGTCAATATTACTTTACATCATTCTACAGCTTCATGTCATGTTCAACCATTATAAGTTTGCTTCTTCTTGTTTTGAGGTTTTAAATGTTTCTGCTCGT
The DNA here is from genome assembly GCF_052663225.1 of Niallia sp. 03133. Taxonomy (NCBI): domain Bacteria; kingdom Bacillati; phylum Bacillota; class Bacilli; order Caryophanales; family Bacillaceae; genus Niallia; species Niallia sp. 03133. The sequence continues at coordinate 142,634 of NZ_JBQTCY010000012.1, read as the reverse complement.
TCGTTATGACAGCTTACCTCAAGATAAAGGATCTAAGGAGAGACAAATCATATCTTTATTTTGAAAGTATATTGAAATCAATTATCTTTTAATAAGCCTATTATTGATAAAATCAAGCCTAAAAGTAAAACAATAGAGCCTAGTCCATCTCCAGCATTTATAATAAAACCACCAACCAGAGTAATATTTATCCCAAATAACATAACTTTTGTTCCTGATTTAATTTTTCTAATACAATAATAAAATAATAGACTTATTACTAGTAAAGAAATGGGTAAAATAAAGAGAAAATACAAATTATCACTCCTAAATAAATGTACAGTGTTTCATCAATAGAATAATATTTTAACATGGTAATCCCTTTATAGTAATCCCTCCTGTATCATCAGCCGATAATAATAGTTAAACAGTCCATTTTTACTAACATACTGATTAATTCTTGTAACATTATGACAACTTTTGTCGAATACATAGTAAAATTTCCTCTCTATTTGTATGATTCAGATAGATATAAATACATATTTTGAGGGGGAATATTTTTGAAGAAAAATGCCTTTTATTTTTTAGCAGTTATCATTCTATCTTTGGTTGCCATTACTACTTTACCACAAAATCCCTATGCTCATCCTGGTAATACTGATTCTAGCGGAGGACATACTTGCAGAACGAATTGTACAAAGTGGGGATTATCCTATGGAGAATATCATTATCATAATGGAAGTTCTAGTGGATCCTCCAGTTCCGATTCAAATGATTCAAGTGGCAGCAATACAGCAGTCGTTACAGAAGTAGATACAACTGCACTTGAAAATGAACTTGCTTCCACAAAAGAAGACTTAGCAGAACATGAAAAAGAGAACAACCAATTAGAGAAAAAAATAAACGATCTTAATAGTGAAATAGCCTCATTAACGAAAAAAATGGACGATTATAAATCGAAAGAAAAAGGAATGAAGGATAAGGAATTGACCCTGAATAATAAAGAAAAGGAATTAGATACTCTTCAGAGTGATATAGAAAAGAAAGAAAAAGAAATGGCGGCACAAACTGTGGAAAATGAAAATAAGATCAAAACTGTCGAAACAAAGCTAAAAAACAAACAAGACGAAGTAGATGAAATGGAAAATGACACAACTGTCGGTGCAGCTGGTTCTGCCGCAGTTCTTGGTGGAGCTTATGGTATTTACAGGTTGATTAAACGTAAACGAGCTAGTTGAAAATTAAAATAGATTATGTAAAGTCCTACTCAAACGAGCAGGACTTCTTATATTATGCTTCATGCTCATGGTTAACCTAACTAAACCTTCCTTCATTTATATTTTCAAATTTTTGTAATTCTTATAGAAAAATGATAGAAATGATGGTATATTTCTCCTAGATATAAGGGGGAATTAGAGAATGAGAAAAATCTATTTAATAGCAGCTGCTTTTGTTTTGCTGTTATCTGTTTTATTCGTAACACCTGCATCCGCTTCAAGCAAAAAACTTACTGTGCACTTTATTGATGTTGGCCAGGGTGACAGCATCTACATCAAAACAGCTAACGGCGATGATATTATTATCGATGGTGGAAACCGAGATGGCAGTGATGTGGTATCATATCTAGAAAAACAAAAAGTAAAAGACATTGAAGTAATGATTGCTACCCATCCAGATGCAGATCATATGGGTGGATTAGATGAAGTGTTGAAAGCCTTTAAGGTAAAATCTATTTACGCACCGAAAGTCAGCCATACGACACAAGTCTATAAAGACTTTTTAAGCGCTGTAAAAAAAGAAGGAGTTAAAATTAAAACCGCAAAAAAGGATGTTTCCATTCCTTTAAAAGGTGTTGCTGCAAAATTTGTAGGTCCTGTTAATTCCTACAGTAAAAGTGATCTAAATGACTGGAGTGCTGTTTTACGTCTAGTATATGGTAAGAAATCCTTCCTTTTTACAGGTGATGCTGAAACGAAAGCAGAAACGGATATGATGAATTCGAAAGAAACGTTAAAGGCTGATGTTCTTAAAGTGGGACATCATGGCGCTAAAACATCTACTAGCACTGCGTTTTTAAAAGCAGTAAAGCCAACCTACGGTGTTATTTCGGTTGGCAAGAAAAACAGTTACGGCCACCCTACTTCTGATACATTAAAACGATTAAAAAATAGCAAGGTAAAAGTTTTTAGAACAGATAAACAGGGGACTATTATTGCGTCCAGTGATGGAAAATCCATTACCTTTAACACGAAGCCTATCCAATAACCTATGTTGTACGAGGAGGAATTAGATGAAAGGCATAATCGATCGCTTTGAAGGAGACATTGCTGTTATTGAAATAGATGGAGAAACGAAGGATTATGACAAATCCATCCTCCCTAAAAATGCTGATGTTGGTGATGTAGTGGAGATTGACGGTAATAAAGTAAAAGTTTTAAAAGGTGAAACCGACAAACTTCGAAAAGAAATTGAAGTATTAATGGAAGATGTTTGGGAAGATTGAATAGAATTGCCCTTCTCTTAATGAAGGGTATTTTTTTGTCTATTTATTAACCTCCCAAAGGTGGATCTTGTTTTTTTCACTCCCTAAACCTTGTCCTTACGCAAATTCATTAATCCTCCTATATTACTTTACACCAAGCTACTCATTGCAACCTATGTCATTTAAGCTTGTTTGTCCAAAAAAAACGCACCCCTTCACCTATAATCATTCGACAAAAGGATACGTTCACCTTTAATAAGTTTAATTAAAAATAAATTATATTACGATTGGAAAACCCTTGGTACTACTGGTTTTTTTCTAAAAAAACATTTGAATTACACTCTATACGATTATATAATAGAAACAGGACAAAAAATGGGCCATAGTGTGAATATTAATTAATCACTATGGAGGTTTTAATATGATAAATATAGAAATAAAGTATAAAGGTAAAGAAATCGCTGTATTAAAAGGACACTTAGTTTTTTATCTTTTTTTATATGTTGCTATCACAAATAGATCAGAGTGGCTTGAGATAATATGGAGTATCTTTAATCTTTGAAGAAATAAATAATAATTGAAATATCCTTGCATTATATGATTCATCAAATCTATGGTCCTTGTCCAGTTTTTTAACTTGGATAAGGACTTTAATACAAAATAAATTACATTTTTGCAGAGAAATAAAAATGAATTAAATTAAAAATGAAAAAAGCCATCTTATTTGCTATTAATACAGTTTTTACTGTGCAAATGGATGGCTTTTTGTTTTTCACACCTAATTTTATTAAATATACTCATTTTCTTCTATTAACTTGTTGTTTTTTAAGGAATTACTAAAATGGCCTTAGCAATTTTTAATAAAAATAATTATATAAAATGTAAATAGCTTTCAAGGTGATTTACTCTCCTGTCCTGCCTTCCATAGACACCTTTCAAAATTATTATGTAAACATACTTATCGATTATAGAATAAGAATTCTGAAATTTCTCATACTAAAATTATTAAATATTGGAGGTGAAACAATGCTGTTTACGTGTAAATATTTTTTAATTCAGATAAGCCCCATTGTGCTGATTACACTCGTAGGGCTTATCAGTGAAATTCTTTTTCTAGCACTTAACTAGAATTGATGAGCGTTACAGCTTTCCCTATTAGTTGTAATGCTCCTTGCTAATATTATGATTAAATAAAAATAAATTATACAGACAAGCAAGATTTTAATTATAAATAAATTAAAAAATATATTTGGCACAAAAGTAGTTACTTTCTTCGAATAGCACCACAACGACCAAAACTTACCGTAGCATATTTTTATTATTTTATCATTTCTTTCCAATTTAGTTGTCTCTATTGATACAATCATATGATTGTCTATTTTCATTTAAAAACCTTCTTAATTGATTGATTAACTAATAGTATCAATTGACAGTTAAGATTCTAACTTTGTAGAGGATGTTTGTTGAAAATTTCTTGACGTGTCGTAATAATTCCAATTAATACAAAAACAATCCCTACTAAATGCCTCAACACTGGAAAGCTTCCTAAGAAAAATGTATGAAAAAAGGAGAGCGGAAACAGCAATTACTCCCGTGAACACCGCAGATGTACTTACAGGAACTTTTGAAACCCCATAATACCAAAGGACAAAACCTAAAACTGTAACGAATATACACCCAGTCTATAAGTGTTGGTTAAGAGAAATCAAAAGATAGAGATTCATTGTTACTGCCATTCTGAAATAACCAAAAGTTGACGGTATTGCCTGTCCAAAATTAGACGAGTATAATGTCCCTTTACCTATTCTGGAGAAAGGAAAAGGACGCCTCCCATCATAAAAATCAACTATGGTTATTGTATCAGATTACCAACTTATTGAAAATACCCTTACAGGAGTTTTTGGTTAGAGGTGCGGGGAGGATGCCTTCTCCCTGTTATTGTGAGACGAGAAAAGTAGATAAAGTCGGGATGCATCAGTTTTATGGATCAAAAATATGAAGTTGGTCTTTCATTTATGTGACGCCAGGTTGATGTTGTTTATGATCCTGCGGATTTAGAGGAGCTAACGATTGAATATGAGGGATATTCTCCATAGAAAGCCAAAAAGCTTGTAATCGGAGAAAGAGCCGTAAAAAGACCAACATTTCCCTCACACCTCCAAGCACATGAAGCTAATTCTTCTAGATTACTAAAAGCAGCCGAACAAAACCATGAAAAAAGAAATATCGAACAAGCTCCAGCTGTGTCTTTCCGTGCTGTTTGGAAGGAGGATGGCGAGAATGTTTGAAGCTTTTTATGGAATGAAACATACCCCTTTTACAAGGGATGTTCCTACTACTCAACTTTATGATTCATTTACGATGCAAGAAGTTTTGGGGCGATTAAAGTATACGGCAGAAAGGCAGTTATTTGCCGTTTTAACTGGAGATTGCGGTACAGGGAAAACAACTACGATTCGGAAATTTGTCGATGGCCTTGATCAGGGAAAAGAAATTCATCGTTTTTCTGGCGGAACGCCAAGGCTTATTAATAAAATATGTACACACAGCCTCCTTTATTGAGCTCAAAATGGCCGTCGGATTATTGATGATCATATGATTAAGCATGTCATTCAGGGGGAATTGTCATGAAGAGCCGCTGGAAAGATATGAAGTATAATGAGGATCTCGATTGTTGGGTGGTCTTCTGGGGTGATAATACAGGTTACAAGGTGCACTGTGGCGATTGGTTGGATCTTCACCTAGGAGATGGAAGGAAACTTTCTTGCCGTATGGAATTTGGAAGGGATTGGTATATTATCGTAGGTAAAAAGGATATAAAATTTTATTTAAAACCAAACGAAACGAAACCTATCAAGTTACTATTTAAAATGAAGGGGAGGCTAAAACAACTGCGGGCTTCCCCTTTCTTCCGGCCAATAATTCCGTCAGATTATGGACAAAGTATTTCATCAATATCTTGCCATTAAAGAGCGTCAGTAACAGTATCTATCCATTGTTCTTCTAACTGATTAAGAAACACTTGTTCTCATTCTGATAATACTTAATCGTAAACGGTCTTAAATTTCGTAAATCGCAATCATCAAGAAAGAGTTTCAACGCTTCTTTAAATGTTTCTGCATACGACTTCTCACTTTTTCGGACGATTGATAATTCACGGTCATTAAGATTGTTTTTACGTCTTGCCATATGTAACCTCCCTTCGAACCTATTCGCACGATTAGAGACGATAGGAAAACACTAAAAACTAACGTATTTTAAACACAAAAAAACGCTTCCCACAATGTGAGAAACGTTGATTTGACGGTATATTCACGGTTAATTGATGATATATCTAACGAAATAATTGATCCTGTGGTCGGGGTCGAACCGACACTCCAGAAGGAACACGATTTTGAGTCGTGCTTGAAGGTCTGAATACTTAAACCCTTGGAATATCAATGTTTGATTTGACGTGTAGATATACCAACCTAGTTATAATCACTATAAGTGTTGAGCTAAGAATGAGGGAATACTCCCCCTCTATTATTCTGTTATGTATCTTTAGTCGGCAAGAAAATACAAAAAAGATAATAGATTGTTACCATCTACCGTCCTGATTTATTAAAACTATATATGCTATCATTGCAATGTTAACTTAATCAATACATCTGGTTGTAACACTTCTATTTTATATTCAGCTTTTACACCTTTCAGCGTTTCTTCTACATAAAATTGTATTTCATCCACGTAAAGCTCTTCAGTTTTTTCAATCACTGCGGAACCTTCATTCTGTAGTTCAATCAATACTTTTCCAATTGTTCCTAGAATACCATTCATCTAATTATCCCCCTAATTTAAAGATTAACGAAAAGTACCATAATGAACTTGACATGTTATGTATTCTTTTATACCTTCGCTTACCTCTTCTTCAGTAGCAAACTCCATTTCTTCACAATACTTCTTAAAATCAAGAAAATACTTGAATTTATCTTCAATTGAAAGTTTAATACCTTGTTTATTTAATTGAGTAAAAAATGCTTTTTCCATAGATCTTTCCTCACTTCTTTCCTACTGATCCATTATGTTTCTAAGATTCATAACACCATTACAAATCTGCTTCGTATTCTTTCACTTTCCTATAAAAAGTTAGAATGATCTTTTGGATTGCTTTTATATATGTATAAATTTGATCTACTGGATAAGCATACTGTATAGCATATTAACAAAACTACGGATACTCTGCGAATCAGCATCCGATATGAATTATATAGATGCCGTATTGTTACGGTTTAAATATTTTAATTATTTATTCTTCTCAACGATTTTAGCGAGGAAAGAAGCTCCTTCTTTTCGTAGTCGTTCCTCGAGTTTTCCCTGAGTAAAGTTACAAAATGAAGTGGATATAAAAGAAGGAAAAATCACTATACTATGCACCTATAATGATATTTTTTAATATAATTAACATCTTGAATGCGTCAAATTTTCATACCCTTAATATTTTACCATATGAGAATTTCTGGGACTACTCCATTTATCTTCTTACGGTTTCCAACTGGTTACCCGAAAGTTTAATTTGGAATGTTTCATTTCTAAATTTAAAGGAGGTATTCTCTTTTTAAACAATGGTAATATTATTTTCAAGTTCATTATCGCTGGCCATTTTTCGTCTTCATTCCTCTTGTGTTACTAAGAAACCCTTGTAACAGTCGCAGGGATTTCCTAGTACAACAGTTTTATAATTCTATCTTCTAGTCTCTAAAGTAGCCTATTTTCTGATCAATAAGTAAGCTTCTATCTAAATATAAATTCCAAAATTCACAAGACGTTTCTGGAATATGCGAACAATTATAACAAGCTGCACCGTTTAAATTATTTACACCTTGTCCTTGTATTTTTCCAAGCTCTGTACAAACTGGATCAGAACTGCACCATTCTGCATTATTTTTAGCCTTGTCTAAAACCTGGAAAAATTTCTCTTGTAATCCCAATCGTACAAGCCCACCTAAAGTACCTTCCGAATCGCCTGCAGAAATATAGATTAAAACACCTACCTGTCCCTCATCTAAGTAAAGCCTTTCTCTAATCGCCGCACGATTATAACCACAGACATTTGCAAGTTCATCAATTATAAAGTGGGATAGTGTGTGCAACATAATATTCCTTGGTTTGAGAATCGTATCATCTCGATGTTCTATATGACCTACCCGTTGAAGATAATGTTGGAAATATTTCTGTACATCCTGTGAAGATTCCCATTTTTCAACTTTTTTGAGATTCAACTGTAAAAAGATACCCTCGCCATATACTTCATTTACAGGCAGCCACTTTTCATAAGCACTATCATAATCCTTATAAAGAGAAGGATAGTATCTACCGTAATCATTATTGTTTTTGTAATCTTTCCGATCGAAACCATATAATGCCGTTGTTTCTTTTAATTTTAGCACTCTAGAAAAACGTTCTAAATATGGTTTGTAATAATTATTGTCGTTTTCAGCACCATCTTCATAAACCCATTCAGATTCAACTTTTAGTTCTTTTGAATTTACTTCAGACGTAAGCTTTTCAAATTCTTTTTGTTTAATTACTAGACCCGGTTTTTCTAACTCCTCGTCCGTGTATTCATATTCTTCCCCAGCTTCTATATACATCAAAGCTTCTTGAATATCCTCGTCAGTTATCTCTTCCTTCAACTCAAATCTAAGATTTTTTCTTATAAACTGAGTTTTTTTCTCTATATCATCTAAAAGAGCAAGATTTGTTCGCAATAAATATTTTGATGGAGATTTAATTTTTGATACTAACAGATCTACATTCTTCCTATAATCACCTGGTATCGCTAGAGCACTAATTTTTTTTGCCATATAAACACTAATAGAGTTTCTTAAAATCGCGACTGGTGCTGCTGAACATTCTTCTTTTTCATCTCCACACCATGGACGTTCACCTTCGCAGGTGTATTTTTGAGATCCTATTTTGTTTAAAGTGTCCCCTAAAAAGCTCGTTTTCTTTTCGCCGTCATTCGAAGCTGTAATCCCTTGTAACCCACGGCTGCTTTTGCACCCTTCGCATTCAATTCTCCAAGAATCAAGCGTTGTCCCCCCACTCATGCGAATTCTTAAATTTCCTTCACAGTTAGTATTTTGACCACCGTGAACCCATTTACGCCAAGGGAAATCAGATAAATGACCATGTTCACAAATTACTACAAAAGGAACCTGTTTATAATATCTTTTTGATTCACACTTTGGGCAATCTAAGTACACTGAGGTTTGATCAAGCTCTAATTCTCTTAATGACTTGCATGAACTACAATAATGCCATCTAGGAAACCGCATTAAAGGAATGACTAGCCCGCTGTTTGGAATAACTTCCATAGCATTTCTTGAATTCTTTCTAAATTCAGGGGGACTGTAAAATTTATCTACTTTTAAGATTGATTTTAGACGCGGCTCATTTACCGCAAATTCCTCAATGTTTTTTGCTTTATTTCCTTTAGAATCTCTAAACCAGAGATCTAGAGCGCCTACAGCAGCTGTTTCACCTTCGGGGCTAATTACTAATGAACCTGGTCCTTCTGTTCCAACCAGTTTAGAACGTCTCATTGGTAAATATCGCATTTAATCAGTCCTCCCACAAAAATTCGTCTTCCTCTTTATCTAGTAAAACAATAGAGCCTCTACTTTCAGCATCTACACTTCTCAACGTATTAATTACAGGAATACTGCCAGTATATTTTTCGCTGTCACTTAAATTTCCAGCTTGATACATCAAACCACGTTCTGTATCAGAAACTCGCCAAGTTTCATAGCGTCCTTGTAATATTCCATCCATGAATGTTTTAAAGATATCTTTCCATATATCCAATTGATCAGGATCGATTATTTTTACACGCTCTTTAAAGCGATGGCGGAAAGCATTGAAACGGTCATTTTTTATAACGCGTTTTAACTCTTTACTTGTAGGATAATTTGCCATTTGCATATCCATCCGTTGGCGCAAGAATCCAATTAGCACGGCTGTTAATCCGCGTTCCAAGGAAGCTGTGGAGAAAGGCGTTAAACTTGTTGTTTCTACTTGTGCATAGAGTCTTTGGTGATATTCATTGAAGTGCTCGAAATGTGATTTATCGCGTGAGTTTTGATTAGAATATACAGTTACAATTAATCCTGGCCTCTCGTTAGGCCGTCTCCCTACCCGACCGCTTACTTGAATATATTGGGCAGTCATTTTAGGCTGACCGACGATACCCATTAATGATAAACGGTCAATATCGACACCTACTTCAATAATATTTGAAGCTAAACATGACGTAAGAGCCTTTGTGCGCCCTTTACTATCTTTCGTAGGATAAGGAACATTCAAATCATCTATAGTTTTAGAGATTTCATTACTTTGTTTACGGGACGTTAATTCCAATGGTGCTCCTAAAAATCTCCTATTGTTGAATCCTTCTCTCTTAACTAATGCATCAATATACGTGGGAATATCGCTATTAAATAAATTTAATCCAGCTCCTAAATCTCTTAAACTATTATAGAAAGAAAGCAGTGTCCAAAATGGATCCCGCTCATCTTCAGGCAAGCTCTCGACATTCTGTAAAATAGCTGAATACGTCATTACTTGTGCCATCAAAATACGTACTCTTGATGTAAAAATGCCTATATACTTTCGACCTGGCATTGGTTTTCCACTCTCATCAACAGCCACTTTGGAGAAGAACGAATCATCAATATCGGTACCTGGGCTCGGGAATAATCTTGCGCTTGTTCGTCCAAATAGGCATTTAGCTTGTTCTTCAAACTCTTTAATAGTTGCTGTTGCTGAAATAATTTTAGGTCTAATCGGTACCTTTCCACGATCGTCAATGCATAGTTCCTCAATTAATACTTCATATAGCCCTGCAAGTGTTCCCAGCGGTCCTGAAATTAAATGTAGTTCGTCTTGAACAATAATTTGTGGTGGCGATACAATGCGCTCTCCCATTTCATTTAAGCCAAATAACTTTCTAGCTTCAGATCTCCATGTTAATTGAACAAACTTATCGATAGTCCCAATTAAAAAAGTCGGTTGTTTTTCATAAATTGTTTCATCTACGAAATAGACGGGTATTTCATCATGGAAATCACATTGGTCATCTGGGCATGCCACTATTAAGCGGTTATTTTCATTTTTAAAACCAATTAACTTGCTCTCGTTGCGCTTAGCGTCTTTTCCCTTCACTTCAACCTTTCCAATTTGACATCCACACCAAGGGCATCTCGTAACTACTAGATTCTCAGGACCTTTTGACTTACTCATTGCATTTACTTGTCTCAATGCTTCCTTATTGGTATTAGGTGAAGTTTTTGACCCTACCCAAATTCCTATCGAATAAGGAATACGGCCGAGATCATTTTCATTTTCTCGTCGAACATATTCCATTGCACAAATTAATCTAGAAGCACGCTGGAATTGGTCAGCTGTTAGCAAACGTAAGGTATAGCGCATAATAATATCTACACCTGCATCTGTAGGATCTAATAAGCGTCTGTAAAACATTTGAAATGATGCAACGCCTAAATATGCCTCCGTTTTTCCCCCCCCAGTAGGGAACCAGATTAAATCAACTATTTCACGGTCTAAAGAATCCTTTTCTACTAAAGATTGGATTGATGATAAAAAGAAAGCAATTTGGAAAGCACGCCAGCTATTATCACATGAACCTAAATCGTTCATTTTTTCTGTTGATTCAGCAAATGTTTTTTCAAATACTAGCTCTAATCCAGAATCAAGTTTTTTATAGTATGCTTTACGTGGTGTTTTACCATTAATTTGTTGCAATAAAATCGCTTGGTTTGCCATTTTGAATGCTTGGAGAACCTTAGGCTTTTTCAATAATTCTAGTCCTTTTTCTATCCTGGCTAAGCTTTCCTTACAAAATTTCAAATTAGTTTCAGCAGCTTTTTTTAGTTCTTTCTGCAGGCTCTGTAGTTCTTCCTCACGTTTAGCAATCCAAGCTTTATATCCTGTAACTAAAGGCTGCAAAATTTGAAATAACTCATTATAATTTTTAACATTCATTAAAGCTTGCATTTCGATTCTCAAATTTACTTCTTTACCATCAATATTCAACGTGATATCCGGAGTCATGCTCTCCGTTTCATACCTTGGGATAAATGTAGAGTTAATTTCCGATATATTTTTAGAATATTGACTCCATGTTACTGAACAGCCGTGACCAATTGCATAATTAGATTTGTTTCGGAATAGTAGCTCGTTATTCCACTCATCTTCAGTTAAATCTAAATTACGCTGAAAAATCAGAGGGTAATTTAAAAAGCTTCCTGTGGCAGCTGAAATATTTAAACGAGATTGAAACACTGTAAACTCGTTTACATTATGTCTTACAGGAGGCTCAGTCACATTCAAAACAGTCACTGTCAATAACGTATATTCTTTTTTTGCACGATATTGGATATGTAATTTCAAGCTGATTTTTTCATTTCTATTCTTTGTTTTGTCATAAATATTTAGGGGGAATTGCTTTACACTAATTCCTTTTTTAGTCTCAAATTCCGATAGTTTAATCTCTTTTTCTACGAAAACAGATGTACGTAACCACCAGTATTCATCAAATTTGTAATGTTTTTGTTTGCCATTGTCTTCATCTTTGTGAATAATATCTGCATAGATTTTATGTTTTTCATATATTCCACCTTTAAATATAACTGTAAAGGCTTTCGTATCCCTAGATAAGCAAAATGTCATTCCCATGCTTGAAGGCATTGAATCTTTCTGTTGAATTTTAGGTACGTCATTGTCCAGACCTGATTCCTCATCTATTTCTTCTGCATTTAAGTTATCCAATTGATCATAAAACTCTGCTTGTTGCTCATCGTTAATCACATCAATTACTAACTCGGTTTCTTCTTGCTCTTCATTTTCAAGTTTCAGAGGATATAACATTCCTGCAGCATACCTTCGAGAAGGGGTATCTCTTTGAATTACTTCCTCCTTTAACGTCGCCTTATTCCAATAATAATTAGTATTTAAGTCATCAAAATTATTAAAAGTCGTATTGCCAATAACATTTAAAGGTTTTGTGGCATTTAGAATGTCACTAGGACCTACAATTTCTTGTTCAATGGCATCTATAATAAGTTCTCGATTATATAAAGCTCTTTCTAACTTTTTATCCACTGTTCTACACCTCAACCTTTAATAATCTTTAACGTTTCATTTTCTGGAATAAAATATGTTTCATTAGAAATTTTTTTTATTTCTTCAATATTAAAAAAAGCTCCTTCAAATTCTTTCGATTCAAATGAATAAAATCCCATTTCATCAATTACATTTTCTAGATTTTTATCTAATTCTTTCATCAAGGTACGTGAAATATGATGACCAGCTGAAATATGTGCTTTACGGGTTTCATCAGCTGCATTTAATATTTTTGTCTTCTCATGCGGGTCAAACTTAAAAGCTTCTAACAATTCTTCCAAGCATGAAGGTTTGATGGAGTGTTTGCTCATCCAGTTTTTAATGTTATTTTCTTTAGCAACTGAAATTCCATAACGTACCGTTAAAATCCTAGAAACTTTCTCAATCCCCTTTCTGTTTACGTTAAAGCGCAATTTTTTTTTCCATTTTTCTAAGTTCTTTCGGTATTCGACTGCATAAATGCCCATAACTTTGTCTGCTTCTTCTCTGACTAAACTAGACGCATTTTGATCTCGAAATATTAATAGATCCCCGACGGATAAATCTTTTACTTCTTCTTGAGCTATTTTTAAAGAATCTCTATCAATGACATTTACCTTTTGTCTAATTGGCAAGAAAATGTAATTGTTGTGAGAAATAATTGCCAGCTTCACTTCTAGTTTTTCTTCTAAAGGAATGTCTGCAAGATTTTTAAACTGATTGATTAAAGATTCTTCTGATTTTTTCTCCATTCCTGTTGAGAAGGTTTCTTTAAAATCTAACCCTAAAAATCCTCTATCGAAAGTAACATCGTTATAAATTGTATTTATTAAATGACGATGATTAATCAAATCTGAAAAGGCTTTTCTTTTTACCAATCGATTTTCAAAACAAGAATAACCTAAGAAAATAGTTTGTTTTCCGTAAAATATTGTTGAAAACTTACGGTCAAAATAGTTAGGGGTCCCTAAAAATATAACAACATCTGTAAAAACCCCCAAATCTTCAAATTCTTTATCTACCATTACTTTATACTTCATGTCATTAATTTCAATGTATTCATCTGAAAACTTTTTCTTTGTTAATATATAGATATTTTTTGAGGAAATTTGTTTTTCGTTAATTACCTTCACAAAGGTGTCGATGTATGCATTATTTTGCTGTTTCCGTAATGCTTTTATTAAATCGATAATAGGCTCTACATTTTTCTTGAATAAGTCAGCATAAATTCGTTTTTTTATCAAAGTGAAATAATTCACAAGTAATCCATTATTTTCTCTAAAGTAAGTACTATAGTTACTTAAAGTACTTACTATTTTGCTGCATACTTCAATGAATGCCTTAGTTTCTTCTAGCAGGAGTTGATCATTCTCATAGTAAATCTTGACCTCATACTTCAGCCTTTTTAATGCATGCATTAATTGCCCTATACGATCTTCATTAACCTTTAAAAATTCTACCTTTACTGGCGAGGAATAGAATTTATTTGCTAAGTCCAAATTAGCTCTTCGATAACCAAGCAAAAATCTCCACTCCCTTCGGGATTGTTATTTGATTGTTATCCATATATTCTAAAATGTCTTTATTATAAGATTGACCTTTGTCCAATAAAAATTCCTGTTCTATATTCAGTTGAAGCTCTTCAATTTTTTCATTCGACTCATGTTGATCTATAATATATATACACTTTTGTTGCTTAAATTGATCCATCTTCCTAAGTGATCTGCTACTTCCGACAAATATTATCGTTGATTCATATGGAAGAAGTGATGAGTGGTTTTGCTGGATAAATGAAAAGTTTTTAAATGTGCCATCAAATAATAGTTTGTCTAATTGTATGGGTTCTTCATTAATTTTAATTTCGATAACTGATATATTATCTGTCCATTCTTTTTTATTAGCGTATAAATAGGTTTTTGGGGTATTTTGCATCATTAACAAATTAAGATTGTACTCTGAATATACACTTTTCAATGTTATATTATCGGTTAGGTTCTCTACATTGTTCACTCTTCTGGTGTTTTTAACTTTGGTTACTTCATTGTCATAGATTCTCACATAATCATACCATCTTGTTTCTGGTATATAATTAATACAGTTTAAACGATCTTTTACCACTATGGCTTTCATCTCGGCATTGGGAATTTTGCTTACTTCTATAACGGAATGAGCGACCCATTCTTCTCCTGTTTTGTAAAGAATCCTTTGACCTTTTTTTAAACTAAGATACTTCCCTAATAATGTTTCTTTAGATGGATTCCTGAAATCATAATCAATAGCTCCAAATACAAAAAAATAAGAGAACATTAGATTAGATGGTACCGATATATATAATTTTATAGGTTGGTTTGCTTGTTTTACATAGTTGGCTAATTCTATACTAAAATTCATCCAGTTTTCCAGATATACAAAGTCATTTTTAAGGTTTCTATACTTCCAGTTATTTAAAGGCATAACTATTTCATCTCCAAAATATAATTACAGGTAGTCCAAATGATAAAAGCAACATTAAACATCATTAGAACGAAGCCTTATTAGAAAAAGACATTCTATTAGTATAGAAGAATTATCAATGGAATTATTCGACGTTCAACTGGTCTAATTATATTCGAATTCATGGATTTTGGTTTATTTAAGCCAATGGAATATAAACTTGAACACCTTAAAAATAGTTGTCTAGTTTAGTGTTGACATACCATGCATTACCAACACGTGTCCTATAGTGATTCTATCAACTTATATAAAAAGATAAAAATATCTTATAATCTCCACTACTGTTATATATTTAGTAGTTGGAACCTAAGTAAAAAATAAGGAATAAACTCGTTATGAATACTCTCACTAATAGATGCTTTTAGTCATTCAATAAAAGCGTTAGAAGCTGTTCAAGACCCATATAAAACAATATATTTCACTTTAAAAAAGTTAATAATCTTCACACTACTGTCTCCAAATCCTATTTCACTAAGAGTAACTCCTTTGTCAAAGAAAGAATGTTTAGTTAAATAAGACCCCGTTTAGAAAAGGTCTCTATTTTTCAATTATTTTTTATAACGATTTTTTTAAAAATTTACATATTAATTAAACTTAGATAAAATGGTTTAGTCAAATATCTTTTTTAATCATTGCTGCACTAAATTAATTATATATTTTGTGCCTGGTCCCATAGATTATTAAAATGGTTTTCATAGGAAGTAACTATTTGTTTATCTTCTATAAAATGAAAACTGTTTATTTCTGAAAATGTATTATAAACCTCATAGGTTTTTTTAGCTCCAGAAACTTCGTATTTCATTTTATGCCCTTCTTTCCATGCAAACTGTGTCGAAGTAAAATTTGCAGTTGATACCAAGACCTGATCATCAACAATAATAAATTTGTCATGGATAATAGGTTTCCAAAATTTTTGATCAACACCCTCTACCTTACTAAGAAATTCTTCAGTTTCTTGTGTTCGTTTCCCTTGTGCCTGGTCTTTTGCACGGGTCTGTTTAAGTATTTTAACTTTAATATCAGGCTTTTGTTGTTTTATTTTAGCTAATTCTTCTACAATACTTAATGATTTTCGGTCAAACGGATTTATGTTGCTAAAATGTTGTGAACAAATATAAATTTTATTTTTTGCTTCATTCAGAAATTTTACTATTCGACTTTGTACATAATGGTTACTACCTATTCCATCGTATTTTATAAATGGGGCTGTGAAATAACAATTCTTAAATTCATCTTTGCAGTCAAATGGTTTGACTATATATTGAAAATCATAATTTTCTTTTGCAAAATTATAATACTCTTCTTTAATAAAGGTATGTTTGTCTAGTAATGTAAAATACACTTTAAACATTTTTAGTGTATCTAGGCAATTCTCTACCACAAGAAAATTTTCGCTATGAGGGGGGTCTCCTAAAGCAAAGTTACAAGATGAAGAAATACATTTAAAAGAACCTTCAGGAAAACTTGCTAAGATTGATTTATTGTGGAGGCTATAAGCCTCTTTGCCTCTAGAGAATTTTTGGGTATACCACACGTAAGTGTGTGGAAACAACTTTAACTCTATATTTTCGTTCTCTTCGATCCTTTTATAAATTTTACTTGCATATTCAAATTTAGACGATAAAAAGCTCTCTTTATAATTATTTTTGTATATAGTAAGCTTCCTTTTGTCATATCCTTGCAAAGGCAAGGAATATATTTTTACCTTACACCCAGTTCTACTTAAAATTTCTAATTCTTTTTGAAGTCCTGGATTATTAAATAAAAAAAATGATATATAAATTGACGATGCCCCCTGAAGCTCTTCGATCAATTTATCTGTAAGCACTGGAGAACTTCCCTTGAAATGTTTTTTATCTCGGTCGGGAATATCAAAATATGCACGATATACCATAAATCCTCCCCCCTATATCCACTCAATCTTTATACTTATAATTAAAATTCCCCTAAAGTATCAGTTAATGAAAAAGAGATTACTATTTTTTCTGATTCATTATAATAATTTTATCAACTTAATTTTTATAGAATTTTCCATTATTTCAGATGTTTATTTAATTTATATAATGAACCGCCCATTTTTGCATTTGGTTTTGCTACTGCATGAACAAGTAATGCTGGAACAGCACTCCATTTGCTTGTATTGTATTTCCAACTTGCTATTTTCACTCATACGTTTATTCGTTCCTTGACTGAATTCAAATCAATCTGGAAATGTTTGTATTCTTGCAATTTCTTTAACTGATAATCTCCGATTATTTATCAGTTGAAAAAAATTCTTTGTTTTATTAGGTTGCTCGACCGTTACTTTATAATTAGAGATATTTATTTACAGATTGAATGTATCTTCTACCATGATATTTCGATAAATTTCTTTAGACTTTTCAATTTGATTCAAATGTATGTCACCAATGTCGTCAGTTGTTTTTATATAAAGTTCTGCTAAGGTTTGTTTTAATTTATTTCGAATTTCGCTTCCATTTTTACTGAGAGGATTGTCAAAAACAAATTCAGGAGTTAATCTTCCACCCCTGTTTTCCCAATTAATATATACTGATAGGGAACGGTTCCCTTCAATTTTATCTTCAAATGTTAGGTAATTTAATGCTTTGCATACAAAATAAACTGTTTGATTGTTTTTTATGTATTCGGTAATTAGTTGGATCGAGTCTATTACATCCTGAGCATTTTTAAAGTAACTTTCTGTACAAATAACTATATAATCAGCAACGCCAGATTCTGGTGTAGGAATTGTATCTTTTCCAATTTTTGCATTCTTCTTATTTTCCTCTAGATTAGGACCTGAATAAACTTCTAACAGTTCAGTATAATTTAAATTTGCTTTAGCAGATAACTCTCCGTTTGTCTTATTAACAATTTCAAATCTCCATCCCAGAGTAATACTACCCTTGTATCTTCCGTTATTATATAGAATTTCTCTTTCAAGAAACTTTTCTTTAATCAACTTAATATATGAAGTAATTTTTTCTTTCCATTGAGGTCCAAATATTACTTCCGCCCTTTCTGGGCGTACTTTATTTTCCAAAAAATCTGCGTTTGCCTTTTTGATTGTTAATTTTATTTCGCGCTTTTGCCTATAGTGTATATCTTCAAATAAAATATAGGCATCTGTTTTTGGTTCACCTCTACTACCATTGACTTTTGGCTTTTCGCACCTCAAAATTTTATATTCTATCCCATTTAAGGTAACTATGTTGTTAGGTACAAATAGTGCTCTTATTTCTTGCTCATTTTGAAATTTACTCATTTTATCCCCACTTTCCATAACCTTCCCTAAAATCCATTATACTTCATTTTTAGTTATAATTACCTATATAAGTTCATTTTTATTTTTAAAATAGCATTTTCAGTCTTACATTAGATTTTTTCTTTTATAAAGTAATAAGTTCATGCATACTTTTATTATTTTTTTACATTAAAACAAAAGATTGATTATTTTAATAGAATCATAACCATATATAGTTAGAAGATATCTTTTTGTAGAGATGATTGTAGCTGCTGAAGGCTCCAATTTTAAAAAATTTCTATCAAAGCAGCATATTTGATACGATCTAATTGATCATCTTATTACTCTTGTTTATTTGCATTATAAATGAAGATGATTTTGGCTTTTAATTAAGATTAATCTTACAGGAGAAAATTTGGGGCATATTTTAAAAGTGAACTTTCTACCAGTGCAGTCATGATAAGGATCACTGAAATTCCCATCACGAAATCGATTAGAAATAAAAAAGAGAATTAGTCGATCGGTATATACATGCGAGAATATACCAAGAAATTCATATCATTTTCACGCTAAAATCCCATATAATGGTATTCACAACAATACAACTATTGAATATTTAAAATTAACTAATCTACAATTTTTAAACAATTTTATTTTAGTGGCAAAAATATGTTCGTACTTATTGATTTGATTTAAGATATAATTATGATTTCTTATAATGAAGAGTTATCGAAGAAAACGAGCAAAATGATTCCAAAAGTTTAAGAATTATTGGATATCATCGTTTTTTGCGTTTTACTATTGAAAAAGATTCTTTTATAGATGAACTCATATAGGTTAGTAGAAGCTAAAATCAGGCGAAGGAAAGATAGGATTTACATTCCTACAAGTAAAGATGAATAGATGGTTTTATATTTAAGACTTTATCTAAAGTACGGTGCAAAATAACAGTTCAAAATAAGTGCTGCGCAGAAAGTATATTAATAAAAAAGAGTGAAATTCATGAATTTTTGTCTGTTTGCAGGAATAAAGGAGTAAAAAAGGATATTTTGTAACTACCTCATCCTTTTCAGATTAAGTAATTGAAGTTTCCAGATTAAAATCATGCTAAGTAGATGGAGATCACGTTATTGATTTAATTTAAATAACAACAATAGGTTTATAAACAATCTCTAGTACTTTATATACATTAAATTATGATTATTTTTTCGACCTCCAATGCCATCTGAAATGTATTTCAAGTAATGCAATAGATTAGATAAGTTTTTATTGCAAAAGGAATAAGACCATTAATAACTATTAAATAACTTAGAGGTGCTATTTTGAGAAACATTCAAGAATTTTTAAAAGATTTTCAAAGAGAAATGAACTGGGAAATTTCTAATAATAATTTTAAAGAATCAAAATCATCATTGTTAAATAACTTTATGCTTCTTACTACAGAGGTAAGCGAAATTGCTGAAGAATTTAGATCGATTTTTAATAAAACACGTAAACTTGTAAAAGAAGAAGAACTTAGCGAAGATGAGGCATTCAAGCTTGTTAAAGAAATGTACAAAGAAAATATAGGCAAAGAAATAGCTGATTGTATAGCCTATTTGGTGAAATTTGCAAACTACCTTGATATTGATGTAGAAGATAGTTTTTTTGACAAAATGGAAGAAATAAAAACGAGAGAGAATAAAGACCAACGTTAATTTATAGAGACATAAAAAGACGGAGCATGAGGCTCCGTCCATTTTTTTAAAATAAAGTTACTTGTAGTTCTCTTCGTACAGTTTCATAACCATTTTGAATCTGTTTTGCTGCATAATCTGCTATAGGCTGTGCAATTGCTTTTGCAAGTAATACAGGAACAGCATTGCCAATTTGTTTATAAACTTTATCTAAGCGGTTACTTTCAGAACCGGACTTCCCATAACTAAATTCCCACCAGTCAGGGAACGTCTGAATCCGAGCAATCTCTTTAACAGATAATCGGCGATTTTCTCCTACCATTTCCCAACTATCTTTTCCTAACTTCACCATTGGTTCTCCACCAGGATGCAACGGAGCTTGTCTCCCTGAAGCTTGTATAGTAAAACTTTGATCCGTCCAGGTTTTCTTCCGATTTCTCGATAAATAAATAGTTGAATAGGAACCAGAAAAGTATTTTCCAGGGTCTTCTTCTAAGTCACCAATAGCATCACGAAGCGTTACATAAGGTAATAATCCTTCACCATGTGTTGGTTTAGGAAAATGATATTCAAAGTCTAAATCTTCACGAACACCAACGATAATAACACGTTCACGAAGTTGAGGAACCCCATAATCACGAGAATTAACTAAAGTGAATTTAATTTTGTATCCAGCTGAAGCAAAATCTTCAACAATCTGTTTAACAACTTCACCGTTCCCAAGTGTCATCATTCCTTTTACATTTTCGGCAACAAAAAATTCCGGCTTCGTTTGCATTAACGCTCGAATGTAATGTATATACAAGTAATTCCGTTCGTCATCAATTAAACGTGGTCCTGCCTCTGAAAAACCAGGGCATGGGAATCCTCCTAACATTATGTTACAAATAGGGAAATGAGCGACTTTGCGAATATCCTTTTGATGCTGAACCACATGTTCAGGAAAATTATTCACATAAGTCCAATTTGCTTCAGTAAAAATATCATTTGTATAGACAGTATGAAACACACTTTGGTCCCTAACTAAATTGTAAGAATCTTTTTCTTTGAAAGCTTTCATAGCATTTTCTTCACCAATCACAGCAGCTAAACCAGCTAATTCAAATCCTAGATCAAGTCCCCCACACCCCGAGAAAAGACCAACAACATTGAATTTATCATCTTTATACTCTATTTCTGTTAGCAGTTCTTCGTCTGCATCATTCTCTATAATTAACGATTTTTCTTCTTCAATTTTTTCCATTAAGATGCGCTTTACTTCTTCTTGACAAAGATTTGGAGCAGGTTTAAATTTACCTCTGCCACCTTTTTCCCTTTCTTCTGTCATTTAAGAACACCCCTTCCTTACTATTTTAATTGTATCATCTATTCTCAAAAAAGGCCAGCAAATATTTTAATAGTATTTATTTCCTAAAAAGTATAATATATAATTGGGATAATTTGCTCAATTTTCATTGAATGGAGGGGTTTTCTATGTCGGAAAAGACGGATAAATTTGAACGTGATATTGTATCGTCAATTCATAAATCACTCTCTTCTACTAATTATCATGTACCTGATACGCTTCCTGAATGGATGCGAAATGAAGGTATCCGATTTGGTGCAAGAGTACTTGGTGTTGATTGGGTTGGAAGTAGTGGTTCAAAAACAGACGTAATAATTCGTTTGGAAGGTTCCGAACCAATTAAAATCTCAGCTAAATTAAGTAGTGCTGACTACTATGGAAATTGGTATTCTCATACTCGGGTCATTGAAGAATTTGGAGAAGATGGATTTAATAGACTTGTCACTGATTGTACAAACTGGGCTAATGGTTGGAAGAAGAATGCAACTGCGTCAATGTTTGTAGGTGTAAGTATTTGTTTTGGAAAACGATCTGGTAATACGGCAAGAGAGTTTACAGATGTTTTTACCTATCAAGATATTGTTAAAATTGTTGCTGGTTTTGGTAAAGGAGACCATATTGCAAATTGTTTATATCAATCTTCAAATATACCAGGAAACATTAAAGATTTATTCCAAAATCTTCAGCCAATTAATCAAAAAACTATTTACGAATTAAGCAGTAATTTCAAAATTGCCTATCGCCCAATAAACCCTATGACAGAGGGAACTAACAGAGGAAAATGTATTTACACCCAATTTAAACCTTATAATCGTTTGCCAGTAATGACCACTGTAACGAGTCTTTCTGAGTTAGTGCAACTCGGCAAGTTTGAACCAGTGGAACCAAATAGTATCAATCATAACCGCTTATTGAATGAGCTAGAACATAATTATAATATTTTCATTCCACGTAAAAATTAATACCTATTGTTTAATAAAGGGTGAACCATTTAGTTCATCCTTTTTATTAAGTAATCTTTTTTCACTGATATAGAATCAAAAATCAGTTTCATAATAATAATAATATAGTTCCATACTGGAGTATAATTCTTTTATTTCAGCTTCATTACTTATTGCATCAAGCTCATTAAAATCAATTACTTGCCAATTAACTCGACTTTCTCCTGATCAAATTCCATTGGGATCTTATGTCCGCATACAAGACTTTTTATTGGATCTGCCAACCCCTTTTCCACCTCTCTAATCATTCTTTCTTATCAATGAACCTCTTCATTAGTATTATTAACAAACCTTTCTTAATTTAGCCGTTTATTGACGAACCTACGAAAGATTAATGGGAGTTTAGAAAAAAAGAATCATCTTGTGAATTACCCTCTAAAGTGAATTTTTCGTTTTAAATATTCATCAATATTATAGATGCGTAAAATTATATATGAATAAACCCTAACTTACCTATACACACATCATCATTATTTTTTAATCTTATAGCGAATTTGATATTAAATCACCTATTCCAATGCCATAGTTTGC
The DNA here is from genome assembly GCF_052663225.1 of Niallia sp. 03133. NCBI lineage: Bacteria > Bacillati > Bacillota > Bacilli > Caryophanales > Bacillaceae > Niallia > Niallia sp. 03133. The sequence continues at coordinate 119,719 of NZ_JBQTCY010000012.1, read as the reverse complement.
GATGTGGACTTTTCCAACTGTGCAACAATGCTAAGGATGATATTTATGATACAGACGGAGCATAAAACAATAAAAATAGCCGACTAGTATGTTTAAGCAGGATTAAGGTATAAAAAATAATGAAAGTAGAAACTATCTATTTCCTAAGTAGGAACCAAGCATTTTTCAATTCGTTCCATGAAATATTTGTTAGTTGAACAATGGATAACAAAACGGCTTGGTCACTGATAGGTAGATCTTGTACCTTGCGGCTATATCGACTATGAGACCGTGTACTTATTCTTTGGCAACTTGGACAACAAGCAGAGGTATGTATACTTTTCACAGTAAGGATCAATAAATCGCCTACATTAGCAACATGAACGAGTTCCAAGTGTGGATCTGGGGCGGACCAGGAAATCATCTATCATTTGCTTCTTTTAGATTATTATACTAATCTAATATCCAAAATATCCGACCACCAAACTTCCGTAAGAACCATTTTTTACTTTCCAAATACAAAGAAAAATCCTTTTTACTTTTATGCCCTTAGACTTCGAAGTGATTTTCAAGCAGTAAGAAACTCATTTTTGTATCTATACAGCAATGGTTTGATAGAGGGACAGATCAATCGGTTAAAGACAATAAAACGAATGACTTATGGACGATCTGGACTAAAAACATTAGAAAAACGGGTTCTCAAAAATAATTCTTTTTATCTATTACCATTTAGCACCATTTTAGGTGAAATTTTAAGATTTCTACTTTCATAATCTACCGTACTTAATAAAAGCTCTCTCTAACCAGATTGCTTGACATGATAATAAAATTTTCTCTTAATCCTTTTAAGATCCATCTTCACTAAATGACCCCCATCATAGAATAACCTTCCTGGCGTTATTGGACATTATTGTATTGAAACATTTTTTTATTTCATTTAACAACTATTATTAATTGATACACCTACAAAAAGCAACAGCAATAATCTGCTCAAACAAATATTGCCTGTTGAATTTCTCAACAGGCATAGGTCTAGTTTTATTATTTCTATTTATTGTGATTCCATATGTTTTCTAAATTAAACCAAGTTGTTTTTTCAAAAATACAGAAAAATTCTAATCTATAGCTGTCAATTATCATCTTTTATAATCCCAATTCCTCTTTCAATTTTTCTTCATAGTGCTTGTTTACATATTCCTTTACAAAAAATGACCGTTTATCAATGTCCTCTTCTTTACGAAATAACCCCACTTTTTTCACTCTTTCTTCCTCTGGTTTTGTAGACCACATTTGTAAAGCTTCTTTTTCTAAATGTGCTTCCACCCTTCTTCTCACTACCATTTCTTGAAATCTTATTTCTTTTTGTTCCTCAAGTGATGGCAACTTAGGGATCTCTTCGATTAAGGTATTATAGTGTTTTTTTAGTTCTTCTACTTGAGCTGCAGCTATTTGTTCAAATGATTTTTTCAATTCTTCGCTTAATTGCTTTTTTAAGGTCTCCATGTCGCCTACAAATGAAACCTGTCCCACCTCATTTACAGGAAACATTCTTAAATCGAAATGGTTATGTAAGTCCTCATAGATGGCAGTTAATGACCACTTTTCTTCACGTCGTTTTTTAATAAAAACGGCTATTTTTAAATCTAATTCATCATATACTTTTTCATTTGTATCTTCTGTACGGTTTACATAGTGAATTTTTTTATTTTCTAATGCTTTAAACCATCCATCAATGGTATTCATATGAATTTTTTCATTTTCATATACATTTTTAATCTGTTCTGTAAAATCACTAATTTTCCAAAAGTTCATTTTATCCATCTCCTTTTATTACATTATGTAAATTAGAATTATCAATGAATTAATATATAATTTAAGCTAGTTAACATACTTGGATTTTTTCTTGCATCTACTTGTAGATCACTTTTCACATATAGTCTACAATTAATTCTTTTAAATAATAACATATATAAATAAGACCACTCCACATTTATTCCACATCTAACAAATTGTCTGCAAGTAATAAATAATGTTGATTACTTATTAACTAACCATTATAAACCACACTTTCAACTTTATCGCTTCGCTTGTAACTACTTATGATGGATGACTTATGTTTAATTCATTTGTTGTTCATTTAAGCAACAGATATTTGAACAACTGTAGTGCACAAGTGATAAGTAGTCTATATATTGCTTAAATTAAAAAATGGTAGTAGAACAGCAAAACTAATCGTCTGTAAACACCTCTCTTTTTACATTATGTAAACTAGAATCACCCATGAAGTTTTAACCCTTTACTTAAAATTCTTTTTTTACTTTTATCTACTTGTAGACCACCGATCCCATTTAGTCCACATTTTTGTTTTTCCTTACACTAACTTGATTCCACAAGACACCTTTATATATAGTCCCTATTCAATTAGTAGTCTATAATCACGGAATTCATTTAGTGATTTATTAAACATTATTAACTATACCGTTTTTTTGTGGATCACTTGTGATGAGCGGCTTATAGTTAACTTATTTGTAATCTACATAAATATAATTATTGTAGTTCACATAATTACCATATTTAACATGCAGACTACAAATTATTTATGTAGTATATAAGTATTGCACAATTTATCTACATCTATATTCGTTTTGTATTCAACAAGTAGATTATAAAATACATATAGGCCACAAAAATGTGTCAACATTTGAATAATTGTGGTGCACAAGTGATATGTAATCTATATATATATTACTTAAATTAATAGAAAAAGGGTAGTAGAACAGCATAAATTAACTATCGGTAATAAAAAAACCCATCCTTAAGATGGGGTGGTTAATCATCATCGTCGTCGTCATCAAAATTCAAAAACGTTTTTTTTGCGAAATTTTGTATTTTAGAATCCACCTTAAAAGACGACTCTGCGTTTTGTTTTGGTACTTGTTCAGCAGCTTTTTCTGGTACAGAAAAAGGGAAGGGGGTGCCAGGCTGACTTACCACTTGGTAAATCAGCTGACTTAATAAAGACTTTGTATGAGGGGAATTCAACCATTCCTTTTGGTCTTGAGTTAAACCTTTAGGAAGGGGAATTTCCACACTCTCAATCGTTTTATTTTCCACCACAGCATCTTCAATTGCTTCTACGAATAGGGGAGCAATTTCTCTGCTAAACTTCCTGCCTAATACTTTTTTTCTCTTATTCAAGTGATCACTCACGGACTTCGGTGTATTGTGTGGCAATCGAAAGGATATTGTCTTGCCTGGTTCGAAATTATCCACAAAACATCACTCACTTGCCGCTGCAGCTTCTTTTATAGAAATGCCTTTACTATCTGCATACATCATTAATATTTTGAAATAAGCTCTTGCAATCATCCATACACTCTCATCTGCAGAAACAAATCGAAGAGGGTAATTCTTATCATTTTGGTTAAACTTCGTTAAGTATGGCTTTAAAACTACTGATCCACCGCCGATTTGATAGGATAGGCGGATATCCGGAACATTTCTCCATAAATCTTTGATCAACTTATATTCTTCTTTAGCTAGTACCGATAATTCATCATCGATAATATTTTGAATCGATACACGGTTGCCATCTACCCAAATATGATATTGTTCTTCTGGGTTTTCATTCGTAATAATCTCTACAAGGGAACGACGGCTTTTTATTGTATATTTATGGTTTGAATATACTTTTCTAATGATGTTATCAAGGTAAGTAGATACTCCTTTTTTAATTCCATCACTATATTCATTATCTACTTCAGCATCACTCGTAATAATAGCAGAATCTGTAGATAAACCACCTATATCATTGATTAAAATGGTTTTGCCTAATAGCTCTTCATTTTTCGTGGAGCCATCATTATTCGTTGTTAAATCAACAAAAGCAGCAAAACCTTCGGTATTTACCAGCACTTGTTCAAATTTAATGCGAACAATTTTATCCTCAAGATTTGGTGTTTTTAAGAATTTTATTTCATGCTGCGCTGATCTTAGCTTTTTACGAAATTCTTTGGCCTTTCCTTTTTTTGTTTCATCTAACGGAAGACCAGTTGATAGATAATAAGTCGCTTCAATAATTCCGTCTTCTTCTTTAAAATTATTTACTGCATCATATGCAAGCGTAGTTAACAACAAAATAACTGGCTGATCACTATCTGACTTGTCTTGATCAGGAGTTAATTCATCGTTATTAGGGTATTTGGAAGCTAGTTTTCCAACAGCAAAACATCCATTTTTTTGTTTTAATGCAGAAGAAGTAATCTCCACATGTAAAGCATTGATAGCTTCCTTTTCCATTTCCACTATTTCACGGTCTTTTAAATCCGCAATTACATTTGGTATGTATATTCTATTTTCTATATTTCCTAAAAAACCTTTTACAGCATCATTACCGATATCTATTGAAACAAATCTAGACATATCGTTCCTCCTTGGAAGTATTGGTATATTTTAGATTAATAGGTTTATTGTATGCTTTTTGCATACTTTTGTCAAAAATAAGCATACAAAATGCAAGCAACATTTACTTTCCATTTGTATGCAAAACGCATGCTCTTTTATAGATTTGCATACAACTAGCATACACATAAATTAAGAGCTTTTATTTGGAGTATCTCCAAATAAATATACCTATCTACGGTAAGTTAGCATCTCTTTTAGAAATCATTTATAAAATAATTATAGAGTAACCGTAGAGTATACATTATATATACTCTACAAAAATAAGTATTTATCAATTTATTTAAAAGCAGACTTGTTAAAATGGAGACTAGTGCAAAATAAATTTATCTTCGAATGATCTAGAGAATTTTACTTTATTTATGTTAATAAGTCATTTTAAGGAATAAACAGCTAAAAGCAATGCAGAAATTCAATTACATTAGGATATTTTCTTTAGGTTTGAAGAGACATAGGGTGTATAGTAGTACTTATTTGTTTCTTTAGTCTAAAATCATGTTTGGTTAGGTAAATCAGAAACGACTAAAGACGGAAAAGAATTCATGTCTAATATCCCTATTGAAGAAGTTTGGACAACGCCAAATAAGTATCAGGTGAATGGGTATGTTACCATCACAAAACCGGTTATTTTATCAGGACAGACTATTCAAGATTTAAAGCTGTTCTTTGAAAATGGAAAAGTTACATGAATCGAACCAAAACACATGTCGTTCTTGATTTTCTTCAAACGGATGATGGGGCTAGAATGCATGGCGAAGTTGCACTTGTTTCAGCAAATTCGAGTATCGCAAAAACGGAAGTCACCCTCAGAAGTACCTTATTTGATGAAAATACAGCTTGTCATATTGCATTAGTTCAAGCATACATTGACAATATTTTGGGTGGGGTTAAAAACGGAAGAAGAACTAACTAAGCTAGGTATGAATCGATCAACAGTTCATGAAGATATTATGGTTGGCGATAGCTCCATGAATGTCTACGGATTATTAAATCAAGAAGAAATTCTAATAATAGAAAATGGTGCATGGAAAATCTAAATTTTCGGCATGGTGCGTTAGTTAAACAAGAATTAAACTAAATCCATTTTGATTTTGATTAAGTTGATTCATTTAATTTCTGACAACTAAAAAACCTTTCAACATATGAAGTTGTATTTAAGTATTTATTTCAATATAAAAATTACGAATTAATAGCTCTTTTCACAATATAACTCAAGAACAAAGCAGGTTGGTGCAATAAAAACGGTTATGCATAGCTCAAGAGAAAATAAATTATATAAAACACATTTTATTTTAATCTGCTATAATGAACAAAAATATAATAAGGTGATATTATATGAAATTATCCGTTTTAGTAGATAATAATACTTTTATAGATCGATATTTTTTAGGAGAACCGGCAATATCCTTTTTTATTGAAGAAGGGGACAAACGAATTCTTTTTGATACTGGATACTCTGAAGTCTTTATAAAGAATGCAGAAAAAATGAGAATTGATTTAAGAGACCTCGATTATGTCGCCTTATCACACGGACATGTGGATCATACATGGGGACTAACACACTTAATTAGACTACATATGGAAGCTAAAAATGAGAAAATGATGTACAATACTCCCACAGTTATTGGGCATCCGTTGGTTTTTAATACTAAACTATTTGATCCCATAGGAGAGATAGGTAGTATCTTATCTCATGAAAAGTTAAGTAAACACTTTCCAATCCGTTTAACTAAAGATCCATTATGGCTAACCGATCGATTAGTATTTCTAGGGGAAATTAATAGAATATTTGATTTTGAAGGAAAAGATTTTATAGGGCAAGTTGTTACAGATCAAGGAGAAATTAACGACTACATTCAGGATGATACAGCAATAGTATATAAATCTTCAAAAGGGCTAGTCATTATCGTAGGGTGTGCACATTCTGGAATATGTAACATTATTGAATACGCTAAAGAAGTATGTCAGGAAGAAAGAGTAGTTGATATTATTGGAGGATTTCACCTGATTAACCCAACAAAAAAACAGTTAGAAAAAACAGTCCATTATATTAATGAACTTAAACCTACTATACTTCATGCTTGCCATTGTACAGATTTCCACTCTAAAGTAGCTCTTTCAACAGTTGCACCTCTAAAAGAGGTTGGAGTAGGCCTACAACTTTCATATCTATAGTTTTGACTAACAAAGTGCTTTTGTTAAGACCCACAATACTAAATGATCTGACAATTTGATAAAAACTGAATACTACTCACAAAGAAAGAAAACATTTTGGTCAATCTTTTTTCAAAATGTTTTCTTTTTTATTTAATATAGAATACGTGTTTGTGTATTCCTTTTAATCAAAATTTATTTTAAAGCTACAAATGATCCATTAAACTCTCATTGGAGAACACAAAAAGGAACTTCAAATGGAAGTTCCTCTTTACTAAAAGAAAAAACAACATAATTAAAAACTAATCCAAAAGGTTAATCCATTCTTTCATTCTGTCCAGATTTTCCGAAAGGGGACGTTTAATCAAGCCTCTTTCAAAGCGAGAAAGGGTGCTATGCGATATTCCTATACTCTTGGCAGCATCACTTAAACTAATTTTATTTTTCTTTCTCGTTGTTTTCATTAATTCTGGTGTTACAATAATTTCCTTTGTTTCGATGGAAGCTACAGCAATTTCTTCTGGTGCCGACATGCCTTTTAAAAGAGAGGAGAAGTTAACAGCCTTATACGTATTGCTTTCTAAAGAGAATTCATCTAATAGATCAACATCTTTTAGTGTAATATCATCAGAAGGAATGATCTGCACTCGCGCTTTTAGCCAAGAATTGCCGAACCAATTTCGTTCTCTCTCCATAATGTCCTCGGTCCAATCACTTGCTTGATAAACCCACGCTTTAATAATGCCATCTTGCTGCAGGGTGTCCAAGATTTCTTCAAATTGCTCCTTCATCCTCGAACCATAACGCGCATTTGGTTCTAAGCCCATGACATTTAAAAGGCCTTTATCGCCGCCGATATGGTAGGGTCTTAAATAATCTGCGCCTTTTTGCCGAATTCTCCATTGCCAGGATAAGTATCTTGCTAAGCGCTTGTGATATTTTTGCTTCGTTGGATGATAGTGAAGCGTTTTAAGCGCCAATAAACCGCTGCTTTTTTTAGCGCCATATAAGAAATTCGATAATAATTCCCCAGGACGTATGCTGCACTCATATATACCAATCGGCTTATCTCCCCGATAAGCAACATTTACACTGTCAACCACAAAGAGAGGGTTAAACTGAACATGCCCATACTCTTCCATCTGCCCACTTTCCGGATCGATTAATTTTAAGTTGTCCCGTTCTATACGCACCCAAATCGTCGTAAGAGCCGCCAGCCGCTTCATAATATCATCCCGTTCTTTTTTACGATAGCCGGTTTGATAGCCTTCATCATTGGAACGGCCTTGTACTTGTCTTAAATTAAGAGCGTCGTCCGTATGAAACTTAATCATTTGATCTTTATGAGCAGCTTGCTTCATCCAAAGAATCGAGATAATATCAAATATATCTGCCGTTAAGTCATCCATCGAAGTTAGGGCCTGTTCGGTCAAGTGATTCCATTTATTAAGTTCTTGACTGGATAAGAGCTTTGGATAATCACTTGTAGTCCGCACTTGTGCGGTTGCCTCAATCACTTTTTCCTTAATTTTAGCGGTGGGAAGGGCATCATTTAAATCAAATTCATTCTTGCTGATTGTTTCTCTAATCTTATGAAAAAGAATAGCGGAACCAGATTCCACAAAACTTTGATTTAATAGAGAAGAGATTAAATCTCTATTCGTACTCTTTTTCTTTTTATTATCAGTGGAATCCAAATCAATATAAGGAATAACAAAGTCACGAATTTGCTTTTCATAAATATGCAGCCATTCATTCATATTACTCATTGATAGGTGATGCTCTGCTGCTATTTGATCAATTATTACCAAAAAGGCCTTTAAAGACTGGCAAGGTTCAAAATTCGCCTCATCTTTCAATAAATTTTTCATATCTTTTTTCCATTGTTTAAGAAGCGATGGAAAATCCCCAAAGGTAGTTTTTCCAAATTGTAAAAAACGTTTTTGAATATCATTTGTATCTGTCATGGAATCACCTAATTAGTATGATTTGTGTTGTAGAGATGAAAAGCATCCGGAGCATAATTTTCTAAATAGTATAAATATAGGTCATTCGGTAGAATACCCAAGTCATGTATAATGCTAATACTTCCAGGAGAAAAGAAACGAACAAGGGGCAGCTGCTGTAAAATAGCTTCCATAAGGGATTGAACATCTTCAGCTTTCCATAAAATATAGTTGCTTTCTAGTTTTTCTAAATACTTTAAAGTCAGTTCTGTCTTTATTTGCTCTTGATTAAAGAAACATTGAAAGATGGTATTTCCGTCATAATAATAAAACGGTATCTGTTTCTCTTTTGTAAGTCTATAATATTCTATCTGTTCCTTAAACCATACTGGTCCGCTTGATAGAACCTCTAAATGACTTGGAAATACTCCACGAATATAATAGGTGGAAACTTTCCTTCGATCCCATCCAAGAATTTCTCCAGCTTCCTTAAGTCCAACAAAAAGAGTCATGTCTTTAGCCCCAATCAACTAATATATGAGGATATAGTAGTAATGTCAGAAAAGTATATTTATCTATGTATCTACCACTATTATTAAAAGTCCTGTTGCTTTTGTCAACAGATACAAAGAAGAGGAACACACATAGTTTAAAAAAATACTAGCATAAAATTTAAAAAAATGACGCTTTCTTTCACATCGTGCACAATTACAAATTTCTTTTTAACGATTAAAGGAAAATAAACGGACAGAAATGTTATTTTAGTTGTTGCGAAAAAAGAAAATCGATCCATATAAATAAAATAATTATGATAATTTTTGTTTTGTATAGAAGGATTTACTAGAATGTGCATCCGTCATTTTTCTTCTGACGTCTCCTTTCACAATATGCACACGATAAAATTATTCACCTCAAAAATTTTAAATAACACGCTTAGTTTTGTGCACTAATTTTATTTCATAATGACTTTTCCTCTCACATTGTGCACAGAATTATTTTTATAATTTTCACCTTACTTCCTTTTTACTTAGTAAACATTTTTGGGAGAAAGCCGCCTAATTATCTTATTGATTCTGCTGAAGGAAATAAATCTGCAATGGTAGTAAATGATAAAGTTAATCAAGAAGTTGAAGAAAATAAACAAATTATTGATTTTATTCAAACGGCCATTGAGCTTGTCTGATAAAGAAAGAACTCAAATATAATATCTAATACTAGTTTGGTTAAAGAAGCAGTATCACAAGGTTTATCTATTAGTTTAAATGAAGAAAAAGCATTTGCTGAACAAACTAAAGCTTCAATGAAATCATTGGAACTTCTCGTGAAGAAGAATATTGAATTGAAGATGCATCTAAAGCATATCAAGATTCTTTGTCAATTGGTCCCCTTATAGAAAAAAAGGTTGAAGAAGAACAGAAAAAAAATGAAGCTATATCACAAAATGAATTAGAACAAAATTGGAGCGAATATACTGAAGAAGTAGTAAAAGATGCAGACGTTGAAATAGTAAATTAAATACAATATAATTATTTTATTACTGAATGTGCTGAAAGTGGTGGGAACGATAAAAAAACATGAAACTCAAAAACAAGATGACAAGTATATGTTAAATGATGATGAGGTTTTTGTTCCAGAAGAATTTGCGAATGCACAGAAAGCAACAGATGATAAAATAGGAATAAAAAACTATAATATCCGTTCTTTTCCCAAATTTGTTAGAATTGCAGGTTATTTGTTTATTTCATTATTGATTCTATTTGTTTTATTATCTGTTATATTAATAGTTATTTATTAATATTGTTATTTAAAAAAGAGGCTGGGACATAACTAGCTTCAAATTGTGAAGAAGGTGAATTTGAGCGTACTCAAATTCACCTTTCTCTATTTTTACGTGTAAATTCTTCTAGTATTTAGTTGTTGGCAGTGAATTTTCTTAAATTCACTGCCATTAATGCGAAGCCCATTTCATTTTCTACCTTCGAGTTTCCTCGTACAGAAAATCGAACGAAACGCAAATTAGCCTTCAAGAATCCAAAAACTGGTTCCACATCGATTTTCCGTTTTCGATAGATGGCACTTGTTTTTTCTTCTGAAAGCTTCAATCTTACATATTCTTTTTGCTGTTCCCAATTTTCATTCACCATTAGTTTTCGATTGTTTCCTTCTTTTGCTTTTGTACATAATGAACGGAATGGGCATCCCATACAGTCTTCGCACTCGTAGATTTTGAATTTCCGTTGGAAACCTGTTCGGTCATTACGGATAGAATGATATTGAAATTTAAGACGTTTTTGATTAGGGCATGTATAGGTATCTGTTTCTTCATCATACTCCCAGTTGTCGGGATTAAATGTGTGTTGTTTGTACTTTTTCTTTTGTTCCTTCAAATACATGTTATACGTAATAAGTGCTTCCCGTTTTCTGTTTGAAAGGATATCATTAAAGTTTTGTTCACTACCGTAACCTGCATCTGCGACAATATGTTTTGGTTTAACTCGAAATAATGCTGCTCGATCTCATCTAGAAATGGGATTAACGTCCGTGTATCTGTTGGGTTTGAAAATAAACTATAGGCAAGCGTGTATTGACCTTCCGTTGCGATTTGTACATTGTAACCAGCTTTCAATTGTCCATTTTGCATATAATCATCTTTCATTCGCATAAATGTCGCATCCGGATCCGTTTTTGAATAGCTATTACGTGTGCCAAATATTTCCAAGTCTCGTTGGTATTTCTGCTTCCGTAAGACAAAATCAATCAACTGCTTACGCACTTGTTTCGGATATTTGCGTTCACTTCTTAAGGCTTTTCGTTCTGAAACGTCTGATGATGTTTCCATTTGTTTATCATACTCGTTTACGACATCGTCGATTTTTTGAACCAATTGTGAGAGTTCTTCCACTGATAACTGTTCCTCGCTTTCACGTTCCATTTCAGGTATGATTTCGTTCTCAAGGAGCTCATTGTATAGCTGGTTTGACTTTTCAATTAAACTTTGATGATATTTCTCTATCGATTTCTTCCAGACAAACGTAAATTTATTCGCATTCGCTTCAATCTTTGTACCATCGATGAAAATCGCTTCTTGTTCGATAAGTTTTTCTTCGATCAATTGGCAACGGAATTGGACGAAACATTGGCGAATTAAATCTTTCACTTCTGATTGAACACGGAATCGGTTGATGGTGCGGTAGCTCGGTTCATTCCCTTGAGCTAGCCACATCATACGAATACTATCTTTTGATAGGGCTTCAATTTTGCGCCCTGAGAAGACAGATTGTGTGTAGGCACATAAGATAATTTTAAGCATCATGCGTGGATGATAGGCAGGACAGCCCTCATTACGGAGAAATAGTTCGAAGGCTTCGTCAGGAATACTTTTTTACTTCTAAATCTAAAGGTAAAACTAATTGATTCATGTTATAATTTTTAAACATAAGGACCCTTCTTTCGGATGGAATTTGGTGTGGTAACTTTATTTTATCAGAAGTGGTCCTTATTTTTATTCAAAAAATAATCAAAGCCGGTGAAATTTTACTCGACGTAAAATTTCACCGGCTTTTTCATCTTAGAGGTGGGTTTTGTCCCAGCCTCTTTTAGTTTTTTAGAGGTTAGTTAACATAATGAGTCTTATGACAATAAAAAGAACAATCATTTTAATAACATCACCATTAGCTCTTATAAATGTCATTTGAAGATAACCAATCTATTAATTGTTGATAAGGATAATATGTAGTCCCTTTAAGCTCTATTTTAGGAGCATCAGGATATTTGTTTAACAATTCTTCGACTTCCCCCTTACTTAAATTAAAATAAAAATGGATATCTTTCTCTTTAATTAAATGAGGGTAACCTACTTTTTTTTGTGGTTTACTAAAATTCTTTAACCCATCACCTATAAAATACCCAAAGGCAGCTAATCCTACTGCAATCCAAAAGAAATTTATATCCATGGTAACCCCCCTAAAAACTTCCATAAAAACCATTTTATCATAAAACTAATAGAAAGACAGTTTGTAGAATTTATCCCTAGTTTACAAAATAGCGCTAGCTTTTTACAAGAGTAATTATTGGGATTCCATAAGTGATACTTAGTTTAGTAAGCCTTGTTGCTCTCCTTACCATTAGTTCCATATATTTTTCTATGCACCTTTCTAAAATGACACTTTCTCTCACACTATGCGCAGAATATATTACCAGAAGTAATATATTTAAAGAGAGGGAGATTTTAATACTTCCTTTTTGACGTTTTGGTTCACATTATGCACAAGCAATGTTCCTTATCTTCAAGTCTTGTTACTCTCCTTACCATTAGTTCCATATATTTTTCTATGCACCTTTCTAAAATGACACTTTCTTTCACAATGTGCACAGAATTTATTACCAGAAGAACTATACAAAAAGTTAGAAGAATATTGAATACCTTCTTCTTCGACGTTTTGGTTCACATTATGCACAAATATAGACCTTTTTATATCGAAAATGTCATGTTGCTCTCTCCTTTATATTAGGACCATTTATTTTATTGTGCACTTCACTAGAATGACGCTTTCTTTCACACCGCGCACAGAATTTATTACCTTAAGTGCTATTCAATAAGAAAATATTTGTTGAGTGCATTCCTTTATGACGTTTGGTTCACATTATGCACAAGCTATCGTCCTTTTTAATCGAAAATGTCAGGTTATCTCTTTAATATAAGGCCCTATATAATTATCTGCACTTACTAGAATGACGCTTCCTCTCACACTACGCATATAAATCAGTAGATTTGTCTTTATTTAATTAGCTTTTTCCTCCACTAAGATCCTTCTAACATGCACAAAAAGAAAGAATGACGTTTCCTCTCACACAAATATGCACAATTTTTTGTGCACGTTTTTATAAAAATTCTACTATGTAATCTCTAACTTACTCCAAAAGGTTGATATAAAAGGATTAAACCCTATTTTCAAAAAGGGTAAAAATGACGTTTCCTGTCACATGGTGATAAAAAAGCATAAATGGATGACGTTTCCTGTCACACAAATTTTTTAACTATTTTTTTTGAGTGCTTGTGGGACAAGGGATACAAGCGTTTGTGCATCTTTCAAAAATCGCTAATTAAAGAGAGAGATTTTACAAAAAACTTCTTTGCTATAATTTATAAAAACAATGAGAGAAGGGGAGAAGTATGTCTAAAAACAAAATGATGATAGATGGTTTTCGAATGCACCAATCGATATTAAATGAATTTCGTTTTATGAGAGACGAATCCTTCTCTCGTCCTCCAGCATCCAGCTACGTTGTTTACCTTACCATGCTGAAACAGTTGGATGTCGAAAATAATAGCCGCGGTATATTGCGGGAGTATAATCTAGCACATTGGTCCAAAAAGCTAAATATCTCCTATAGTACCTTATACAGCGGCAAATGCTGGTTGGAAAAATATCATTTTATTAAAAATACGGTGGATGCTGCTGGTATGCCTGTAACGGTAATGAAAGATGTAGAAAAATACAACAAACCGGAAGAGGGACATGAGTTAAATTATTTGCTTATTCCGCATGCACTGCTGGAAACGAATATTTTAGCGGAATTTGTGCGCACCTCCAATCCAGAAGGTATTGAACTATTATTCTCCCTTCTAAATCAATTTCGTACTGGTTTATCCAAGATGGAAGGGGACTCATTTGAAGCGGTAAAAATGAGCAGAACGATGAAAACGTTAAAAGAGCAGTTAAATAAAAACGCAAAAGGTGTTAGACAGATTTTAAGTGTATTAGAATCTTTATTTAATGTGCAATTCGATGGAATTTCATTTCGCGGGAAACAAATGTGGATTCGAAAAGTGTGGATTTCTTTAAAACCAGAGTGTGTGGTAGAAAAAACAGATGAATTCCAAGTAGACCAATTAATGGCCATGCTTTCCCATGAGCTGACGTATTTTCTAGACGGCCTTCGAATCAAATACAAACCGCGTGATCAAAGAGATGTCATGATTGCTTTCAACCAGGAAGTGATTGGAGCGCTGAAATATCTGAAAGATGAAAGAAATACATCTTTCCAACGAGATCAATTCATAAAAAATTACTTCATAGCATGCATTGATAAAATAGAAGAACAATATCACGAAAAGAAAAAAGAAAAACCTACATATAAATGGCATTCCATTGGAGCTGTATTCCGGATATTCTTCCGTAATCATTTAAAGGCTACTTTAGAGAAAATACCATATGGAATTGTGCATGATGCAAAAGTAGAAGCCTTTATGCAAAAAGAAAAGATTCTTTTCCCTATTTAGGAACTCTGTAAAAATTTTTAAATTTTACAGGGTTATTCGTGTTTGGTTTACCATCCATCATTCCTTTAATTACATGGAATGAATACTAACTTCTCCTAAAATAATCCTACTTTTATCGAGTGGGCTTTTTTTATGGTTAAACTTGTTCCATTAGTACACTTGTGAATTTGTTTATATCCTTTTTATAAGATTGTGTGTTTCTGAATCTATCATTTTTCATCTTGTGCACATGTGAAAATAATGATTGTTTTGCTGAGCACAAGTGGAAACTATGATATAAGGATACAGGGGAAAAGGCTCGAAGGCTTGCTATAAAAGGTGTTAGAACTCATTTCGATAAAGGGTCTAATATATTTGTATTCTTTTATTATTTTTGTTCTTCTTTATTTTGATATATATTTTAATATTTTATGTTTTATACCAATTAAAAATGGTCTAATAATATAATCCATATTAATTAATAGGTATAGACAATTATTCTTTAACATAAAAAAAGAGCGGGTTTTTAACGATTGAATATCTTGATAATTATTTGGAATCGACTCTTTGATCTTATGAGATAACGAAATAATAATACGAATGAGAGTAAAATAGCATGTAGTCTGTTCTAACTCTAAAAACCAATGATAAAAATGTTAACGGATATTTGTTGAAGTAAAATAACTTGTAGTTATAAATGTTGGGAAAGGCGAGATGGAAATGGAGTTCAAATATTATCTTAATGGAATTGGCTGGGCAACTTGCGTCGTTGAAATTAATACACAGAAATTAGAATTCACAGTAAGTTATTTAACTAATTGTTTAGATGATTTTCTAAAGTCTTTAATGTATCTAAACTGTTATTGTGTTCCGAAAAATGAGACAAGGAAAAAAGCAGAGTGTGAATGGGAGGGGGAGCCAGATGGAATCCTCTTGTCTTTTGAATTACAAGAAAACCACATACTTTTTATTGAGGCAGCGTATTATGAAGATTTATACAACAAAGATAATCCTCAAACACTAATAAAAACTGAATATCCATATGATAAATTCTTAAGAACTATTTTAATGGAGTTAGATGCCTTAATTAAACGACACGGAATTATCGGTTATAGAGAACAATGGAATGATTTTGATTTCCCCATGAACACCTTCCTCGAATTAAAACATTATATAATAAATTTACAGAAATACCCTGTAAAAGAAGTTGCAGGAGAGTGTGATGAAGAAAGAAGAAGTAACTTGAAATATGATGTAGAATTATTGTTACAAGATATCACTAAGGCTTATTAAGCGAACACTCGCTTTCATTTAGATCAAGAGTGTTGCCATAATTGGTGGTTTTTGTTTAATCCGAATTTGATCTACGTTAATATCGAAGCGTTGATGATCCATTAGTTTTTGCAAGAAAGTCAGAAAAAGCGTTAAGGAACTAATAAATTTCACGATAGTGATAAACCGGAGCTGTCATAAAAGGCAGTTTTTTTTCTTGAACTAACAAATCAGGTTATTGATTTTATTAATATTTTTAAGACTGGGAAGTATTTTAAATCAAAAATGAAACAATTTTAGTATAACCATATTCTAAAATTAGAACGGGTTTATACATGTATGAAGATGTAAAATTAGATAATTTTATTGTTACCTTACAAAAATAAGAGAAGCTTTTGTTTATCAAAATGCAGAAAAATATTACATGACACTAACAAAAACATGAACAGGATTACAAATATTTTGATAATTATGACAAATATATTTATTTTCCATTAAATTGGTAATTGATATATTCCAAACAATTGTTCGAAGCGTTACACTAATAGCAAGTCATCTATTTGGTAAACTCATACAAAAGTTCCAGCATAATCAAACCCGCAAAAGAACCGCAATGCAAAATTGGAGGATTGCTGTGTTATTTCGGGTGAAAAGTAGCTCAAACGCCCATCACACTAACGCTTATGGCTTTCTCTTTTTCTCGTCCCCACCAGAAGACCTCGCCCATACTACGTAAACATGACCGAGGCCTTCTGGTACTCGTAAAAGTCAGAAAGCAAGCTAAAGTGTGATGGAGAGCTACTAAAAACAGTAGTTGGGTCATATGAGAGGAGGGAGATTAATAAGGAAAAGGAAGATTAATAAAGTGGAAGTATGACAGAACAAGGATAAGGTCTACAAGAACAAGAACAAAAACGGAAGAAAAAAGATAAACAATCAAAAAACATAAATAAATTCTAAATACTAAACCCAAGATCCATAATAAAATCAAAAACAAAACGATCAAAGGAGGAGGGAACAAAAAAGAGAAGCTAAAGCGTGATGAGCTACAAAAAAGGTAGTTGGGTCAAGGAGAGGAGGAAGAATATTAAGGAAACGGAAGATTAATAGAGTGGAAGTATGACAGAACAAGGTCAAGGTTTACAAAAACAAAACAAAAATGAGAGAAAAAGAGAAAAGAAAAAGGAAAAAACTCTAAGTGAAAAATGAATAAATGCAATATCCCTGATCCTGGTGAAAAGGATGATGAAAGGAATGGTATTAAAATATTCCACCTTAAAACAAAAAGATTTAGACTACCTGTCATTCATATTAAGAAATGGAATGGTGACAGCAAAGCAGTTGATGGTGAAATTCCGGGAGCCGAATGTGTTTCGGGTGTATCGAAGGCTGAGGAAACTGGAAGATAAAAAATATGTGAAGCATGAATACGTGGCACATAATGTAGGTGTGTATTTTGGAACAATCGAAGCAAGACGATTAACGAATGTGCAGGCAACGATCCCAAATAAAGCAACTCTCTATACGATGCAGCATGAACTGTTGACAACTGATTTGGTGCTATTTTATGAACTGCAGGCGGAAAAACAGGAGGTGGAATTTCGATATCGTTCGGAAAGGGAAGTTCGGTACCGAATGATAGGTGGAGGAGACAACCAAAGCAAATTGAAAGCCTATAATGACAATCGGGACCGCATACCGGATGCCGTGTTCTTTTTTAAATCAAAAGAAGGGAAAATCACGACAACTTGGATTGAATTGGAGCTCAATAAAAAAGACCGGAAGCGATACCATGAAAAGTTTCAGTTGTTTGATGAAATACTAGCGAACAAACATGTAGAAAGTGAGGCGGCTTCTTATGATCAGGTGATCTATTTTGCCAATGATATCCGCATTCATAATGTGGTAAATGAAGTGAAACAAAACTTAATTCACTACAACAAAATTTCTGTGCGCCCAATTCCCGCTGTAATACTGGAAGATCGATGGGAAGAGGTGATGCCGAGTGAGTCAGAAAATGGAGAAGAAAGAAACAGCCTCCGGCCAAACTGAAACAGACGTCATGATCGGGGAGCTGGTCTTATACAGTGTAGCGGCTGTAGCTATCTTGCTCTTTTTTTTACCAGGGATGCTTGGGATGCTGCTGTTTGCCTTGTTTCAGCCGTTGAAGCAGAAATCCATCTACTTTGTATCGATGGTTTCTGGAACCTTGATCATCTTGTTTCAACTGTCAAAGGGCCATGTTTTTTCCTACGTTGCTTTTCTATCCCAAATGAAGATCCCTTACATGTCCGTGATGCTGAATCATACTTTGAATCGTGGAGAAGCGATTCCGATTACTTCTTCGTCCTTCTTTAATCTTATTGGGTTAGGCTTGGTCGCTTGTTTCTTCTGGTATTTGTTTACCACTTATTTTTGGAAAAAGCGGGTAACAACGAAAGCTGGAACTATGGCGAAACAAAAAGCAGAACAGAAATACAAAAGATTTCGCCAAACTCGGTTTCAATACTTGAAAAAGAAGCAATTGCTCTATAGAAAGAAACAATCGAAAGAGAACTTTATCGGCTATTCCGATTTTAAGGAAAGAGTGTCTCTAAAAGAAAATGAGCTGAACTATCATATGCTTGCTACGGGAGGAACTGGAACAGGCAAAACAACGTTAATCGCTTCCCTCATGGAAGCAGCACTGCAGCAGAATAAACCAATTATTTATATGGACGGAAAAGGCGAAAGAAAATCAATGCTGGAATTTAAAAAATTATGCGAATCGTATGGAAAAAAGGTTTACTTATTTTCAGAATGTGATCAGCTGACGTATAACCCGATTAAAAACGGTACAGCGACAGAAACCCGGGATAAACTTCTGTCTCTTTTTACCTTTTCCTCTACAGGGGACGGCGCCTACTATACAGATATTGCGTCCCGTTATTTACAGCTCATTGTCAAACTGCTGGATACGGCAGGGGTGCCAAGAGAGCTCGGCACCATTTTAAAATTAACGTCGATGGAGTACCGAACGATTTTTTTTCGGGAATTAAGCTCGGAAGAAGAAATCGAAGAAGAAGTAACGGTGGCACAGGAGGAAGAAGAAACCATTCAGACTCCACCTGAAGAAGATTTGACCGATTTTCTACACATCGAAGAACCACAAGAAAGAGCGGAACCTACCGGAAAAAAAACCATAAAAAAAAGAAAAAGAAAAGTCGTGATCCTTCAAGATGGGCTGCAGCAGATCAAGACGATCCTGGATCGTGAATTTCCAGAAGACTTGGTAAAAGGATGTTTGACCCGCTTAAAAATGCAGCTAGGAGAATTATTAGAATCCGATCTTGGCCATTTATTTCGAGAAGAGGAGGATGGAATTGACCTTAGAAGGATATCGGAGCATAAGGATGTCGTTATTTTCAGCATTTCCGGGAGCCGGTATGCCGATTATATAAAAAAAATCGGAAAAATGATTATTTTAGATGTCAACAGTTTAGTAGCGTATCGACAAATGATGGGAAGAACCCCTATTTTTGGCGTTTATGATGAATTTTCCGCCTACGGAGACCGAAGAATTGTTGATATTGTCAATAAATCCCGCTCCGCCGGATTCGAATGTATCATCTCCACCCAAACATTATCGGATCTAGATTCGATTGATCCTGTTATGACGGAGCAGATTATCACAAACTGCAATGTTATTGCAACAGGGCGCATCAATTCTTCGAAAGATGCGGAACGGATGGCTAAGGTTTTTGGAACGTATTCGGACAGAGAAATTACCCAGCAGATTGAAAAGAAATACCAGCATCTCCGTTATGAATCGGAAATGGGTACAGTTCGCGAAGTAGAACGATTTAAAGCCCACCCGAGCGACATCAAGAATTTGCAGCTGGGGGAAATCTTCATCAACCGGAAAATGATCGAAGAAAAAAATACGGAAACCTATTTTCGCCGTGTGTTTGTACGAAATGCACTGGATATAGGAGGGATTAAATGAAGCTTCTGAGTAACACGCAGTCGTTTTTCACCCGTTCGATGCAGAGGGGAAGTCAGAAAGTATTAAAAAATGAGCGAAAACTGAAGTCATCGAGAATCAACAGTCGTCTTTTTTTTACCCTCCTCTTTTGGAGTGCCTTAATTGGGATTATCTCCTTAAGTATTCTTTCATGGTACAGAACCGGATTTTTAAACCATAAAGTAAACGCCTTTCAAAAAACAGCAGCAACGCATGCAAGTGGAATAAACGATTCATCCTTTATTACTTCTCCTGCAGCAGAAAGCCACAGCAGCGAGTTTTTAACCGTTTTTTTGAATATTCCAAGTGATGAGAAGGAAAGAGAAGCAAGAGTAAACGCACTAAAGGGTTATCTTGCAGAGGGATTACCAGTAGAAGCGTTGGAGAATACTTCGTCATTTCATGGAAAACGAGTTTTGAAGAGTGCTAGCTTATATGATATCAAAGACAAGAGTGAAACTGCTGCCAGTTTTGTTTATCGTGTAGAATATGAACTTTTCAAGAGCGAAGAAAAGAAAAAAGGAGAACCAGCGAAAGAAACATCTATTGGAAGGAAGGAGCAATTAATCGTCGTTCCTCTTGCGACAGACGGAAGGGGTTTTAATGTGGTGGAGCAGCCCTATTATGAAGCTCTGCCAAGTGAAACGAGACTACTTGCTATTAGCGATCATACCGATCAGTCCGAAAAGAACAGCGGGGCAGAAGAAGAACTAAAACGATTTGCTTCCCAGTTTTTCACCTCTTATACAAAAAGCAGTGAAGAGGAGATGTCGTATTTTATGAAAAAGCCGGAAACATTAAACGGTTTATACACTTATAAAGGGATGGATAAATTCGTTGTTTATGACGGAAAAAGAGACGGGGAGTATGTTATCAAAACGCTTCTTCTTTTGGAAGAAAAGGAAAGCGGGCTGATCAGCAAACATCCATATACGCTTACCGTTAAAAAGGAAAACGATCGATTCTTTGTAGAGGAACTAAAACACAGTTTAGGAGGATGAGAGGATGCCGGATATTACAGGTCTTACTGATTATGTTTCCACACAGGTTGCCGCCGTGTTGTTTATTGTGATGGTTATTATGATTGTCCGTGCCTTTATTTCGCAGCGATGGGGAATGTTTTTTTCCAGCTTTTTGTTTGCGGTTGTGTGCTGGGTGGTAGTCGCCAACCCAGGAGAATTTGAAAGCATGGCCATGACCTTATGGAACCAGGTGAAAAGCGGTGGTCTCAATTGAGACCAGCCTCCTACAGCTACCGAAAGTTTTTTCACTATCCACTAAAAATCTGGAAGATTGGCAGAGGGGATAAATCGCTTGTATTCAGCAAAGGAATTGAAATACGCCAGATTTTGCTTGCGGCCCTTCTTTTAGGGGTGCTGCTGTTGTTTCGAGCTTCCATTAATGCCGTCCTCCCCAAAACGCTGCAGCTTGCTTTTTATCTCATCCTTCCGTGGATGATTGCGGGGGGGATTACTAGAAGCAAGCTGGACGGGAAAAGGCTGGATCGGTTCTTTCTTGGTTTATTTCGGTACTTGTACAATAAACGATACAGCTACAGCTCGGATAAGCCACTATATCAGCCGCAAATGAAACAGGTGCAGTCCTACGAGAAATTTCGGTAAGGAGATGGTTGTTTGATACAATTTCCGATAAGTTTCTATCAAAACAATGTCGTGTATACAAAAGATGGAGAAGCGTGGGCCTACTATCGCATCCATGAGCATACAGTAGGCGTCAACGAAGAAGAAGCGGAAAATACCATGGTTCATGCACTTCAGCGATTAGCTTCTCAACTTGTTCCTTTTGAGGAAGTTGATTATAAAATACTTCCTGTACCTGTTGATATAGAGAAAAGAATGCATATCCTGTCAGAACAATATGACGGGAAATACGAAGGAATTGGCTCTTATTATGCCGAACGAGCGAAAGAGATTCTTTGCGAGGAAGCGGAAAATCTCGTTGAATACAAGTTCTTTGTGGCAGTCAAACTAAAGCGGCAGGAACCGGAAGAAAATCTGCTTTCTACTTTTTCCTCTTCCTTAAAAAGTATGAACCGCTACTTGCAGAAGCTAAGCGGATTTACCGGCAGTGGTGTAGATGATTACACTGTCAAACTATTCTCTGATTGTGAGGAAGAAGCCTACTCCACGCTTCAATCGCATATTTCGTCTATTCGTGCCAAGGAACAGGACATTTGGTATTTGATCCAACACGCGTTTAGAAGAGGTCAGAGTACAACAGAAGAAGAGACAGAAAACGATTATGGGTTAACAGAAGGCATACTCGATCCAAAGTATCCAGGATATCTTCATATCCAGCAGCTCGAAGAAGATTCCTGGTGTGCTTTTCTTCCCGTCGTGGATTTTCCAGTCAATGTGACGTACTCGGAATGGGCTTATTTTTTCCAATTTTATTCCTTTCCAATTGAACTGCATATGCGCACTGTTTATAAACAGCAGAAAGAGGATGAACATGTCACAAATAAAATAAAAAAACGGTTCCGGGATCAAGATGCCCAGTTGATTGAAGCGAATGAAGATGACGACAGCCTCATAAATATGGGAAGAGAGCTATTGCATGAATTAGAGAACAGCATAAAAAATCAGGGAAAACCGCTTCTACGCACCTTTCTTCATTTCGTGGTGTATGCTTCCTCGAAAGAAGAAGTACGAAAAAGAGCACGAAGGTTAAAAGCTGATTTCAAAGACAGGGGCATACACTTAGTGCAGCCACTAGCGGATCAACTGCTGTTATTTCATCAATCATTGCCGGCCGCTAACATAGTGGCACCTGACTGGGAACAAATTTTGACGCCAGAGTCGTTTGCCGAGTCGTTGTTTTCCCTTACCCGTAAAATTGGCAATACGATCGGCTTTTATCTTGGAAAAAACATTTCGCATGAGGGGGAAAGCTTGGAAAACTCCCAGTCTCTTGTTTTTTATCATCCGTTTTTAGCTCATTTAGGACTAAAAGGATCGAAATATTCTTCTCCCCACGTGACGATTTCCGGACCGACAGGAATGGGGAAATCATACTTATTAAAAGATATTTTATTAAACAGCGTCTTTTTTGGAGCGAAAGTGCTCATGACGGATCCAAAAGACGAAGTGGAAAAGAAATTTAAACAATCCCTCTCCCCTGAAATGGAACAAAATGCTCCTTATTTTAAAGAATTAATACAAAGTTTTCATTATATTACGCTTTCCAACGAAGCAAAAGATGCCGGGAAGCTGGACCCCCTTACCTTTTTAGAAGGAGAGGAAGCACAGGATGCCGCGGTTGCTGTTTTAGAATATTTATCGGAGCTCCAATATAACGAACGGAATGTAAAAACAGCGATATATAGAGGCGTACGGCATGTAATGCAGCAGGATCATCATCCTGGATTATTGAAAGTAGTCCGCTACCTGCAAGGGTCACAAGATCCGGATGTACAAAGCGTGGGGGATTTGCTTTATGAAATTGCGACAAATGGTGTGGCAAAGCTCATGTTTTCTGACGGGAATGTGGAAGGAATCAGCTTGGATGAACAGGTGAATATTTTGCAGATTCAAAATCTCAACCTTCCAAATGAAGGGGAAAAACCAGCCACAAGGGATGAACATATCGCGGTTGCGTTAATGCAGCCGCTCGCTAAATTTGCGACAAAATTTGCCCGCGATGATTCGATTGTGAAATTAACGATTTTTGAAGAAGCATGGATGCTGATGAATACAGGAGCCGGGGATAAGCTCATCAACGAGTTATTGCGCACCGGCCGCTCCCTCCGTTCTGCCGTCTATATTATCACGCAATCTACGTATGAGTATAACAAGCCGCAAATAAAAGAGAATATTGGGACAAAATTTGCCTTCAAAGCAAAAACGAACGAAGAAGCAGCCAATATTATCGAGTTTTTAGGCTTGGAGGATAATAAAGCGAATCGGAAGATGCTGAAAGAGCTGACAGAGGGCCAATGCATTATGGAAGATATGTACGGAAGAACAGCCAAAATACAAACAGATGTACTTTTCAACGAATGGGTTTCTGCTTTCAATACGAAAGAAAAAGATAATGGAAGAGCGGAAACCGAGGAGGCGTTTCTGTAATGAAAGGTTTAGCATTTTCAATGCTTACATTGATATTGCTTCTAAGTGGATGCAATAAAGGAACATCAACGGAAGATATTGCACAGCTAGCTTATAAATGGGAAGATGCGAAGTTTGATCGAGATTATGAGCGGCAGCAAAAACTAATTTATGAGGAAGGTTCTTATGAAGTAGATAAAGAATCAAAAACAACAGATTCTGGTCTTAAATATGATGATATCCAATATGAAATTTATTATGACAAGGAAAATGATAACTATATTGTTTTTGCCAATTTTAAAAATCCAAAGGGTGATAATACAGTTAACGACAAACTTCTTTTTAGAAAAAAAGATGGAGGTTGGAAATTAGACCAGGATCAAAGTAAAGATATAGATCAAGATGATGTGTCAGAATCTTTAAATAGGGAGGCTTGCATTAACTGCCAATAAGGAGGGATCCCATGAAATTCCTGAAACAGGGGTGGTGCTTCTTCTTTTTGTTTTTTATTCTTCCTCTTCATTCTGCAGCAGAGGAGAGCACCGCTACTGTTGAAAAAAAGGAAGAGACAGTCGGACGGGTGATAGTGGAAAGCAAAGAGTATCCTTTGGACCATTACAAAATGGAAAGTGATGTTGGCGATGGTATAACAGAAGTCGGGGATAGAGGCTTGCATTCCATTAACCAGGGCATGTGGGGCCTGAATAAAACAGTCGCAAGTTTCACCCTATATGCGGTGGAAGAGTTAATGTCTTTTGATCTTATCAGCAAGATTACAGAAGAAGCAGCACTCATGAGTGAACGAATTTACCGCATCATGTCGGGTACTTTTCTTTCTCTTTTTATTGTGTTGGCTGGCGGGTCAGCTGCCTGGAGATATTATGTGAGGGGGCAATCGGGATATGCGGTAAAAGCGATACTCGGTGCCCTGATAATCATGACGATGACTTTTTGGTTTTATTCCAACGCGATTGGTCATATCAAATGGCTGAATGACCGGGGGGCAGAGCTGGAAGGAATTGCTGGTTCTGTCAATGTACTGATGAGCAGTGAGGAATTTGATGCAAACAAAGCTTATGATAGCAAGGAAGGAATCGCGGTTCTAGAGAATCAGCTTTTTAATCTCATGATAAAGCGACCCTACTTATTTTTAAATTACGGATCGACTAAAGAAAGCGAACTTGTTAAGGAAGATCCTAATCGGGTGGATAAACTTTTAGAAATTAAACCCTTTACAGAAGAAGGGAAAGAACAGCGAAAAGACGTGGTTGATCAAGAAGTATCAGAATTAGAAAACAAACAAATGTCACCAGATTTCAGCGGGGAGCGATTTGGCTATTTGATTGTGACGCTTCTTTCTACGATTGCCGTTTCGGTGCCTGTTTTATTGCTTGCTTCTTTTAAGTTCTTGCTGCAGGTATGGTTTTTGGCGCTTGTTATCTTTACCGCTATTCCGTTGGTACTGTCTCTTATCCCTGCTTATTCAGAAACGGCCCTTAACCATGGAAAAAAACTGATGGGTGTGCTGTTACTGAAAGCCGGGTTGGTACTATTGATTGGGGTTATAACGGGACTCGTTACTCTTCTGTATGAATCGGTATCGGTAACTAACGGTGTGGAAGGATATGTATTTGTTGTCTTCCTTGTTTGCATCACTATATGGGGCTTGTTTAAATATCGTTCAGAAATATTTGAAGTGGCATCTTCCGGGATGGTCCATGGTCAGCAGCGAGTGGAACGAGCAACTCTAGGTGTGATGAATCGAATTGGAGATGTTGGAGAAAAAGGAGTTGGACAAGCGAAAAGAATGGTCGGTACTTCACTTCGAGAAAACCAGCAAAATCATGAGAAGAAACAGATGGAAAAGAAGAGAAGAAAAACGTTAGCTGCTTTAGAAGAACGAGAAACTTCTTCCCAGCGTGAAGCAGTGGGAGATAGCAGTCTATCTCTAGAGCGAAATGATTCCAAACAGAGAAAGGTGAATACTACTCTTTCGACTAAACAAGGAAATGGAATGAGTCCATCCGGTTTTAGGAAAGGAACGATTTCATCTTTCTCACACAATGATGAAAGAGAAGTTATAGCCTTTGATCGTTATAAAAAAGAAAAAGGGAGAGCAACGAAGGAGGGGGTACCATCAGGAACAGCTGCAAAAACTTCCTCTTTTAGAAAGCCGAAAGATTCCGCTGTACAAGCTCAGGAGAATAATAGCGGATCAGCCATAAAAATTACTAGTTGGCAGGTGAACGCAACGGGAAGAAATAATAGTAGTGAAAATAATCCGTCCTCAAGAGATCCTTATCATTTTCAGCAGAGTGAGGAAAGATCGACAACTACCACTAAAAAAGTCAATGGTGAAAAGGATACTTCAAAAATAAGACAATCACGAAACAGAGAGCCTAAGAAAAAGATGAATAGTAATACGGTTGTGCAAGATGGAGGGGATGCTGAAAGAGAAAAGGGAGCAATAAACCGGAAAAGAGCAGCAAGAAGAATGGAAAATTCACTTTCTAAAAGAAGGGAAGGCAGCTATCCAAGAGGAAAAAATAGCAGGTAGTTTAAAACAAAAAAGGGAGGCTCAAGAGGGATAAATGTTTCTGCCTAATGGTCCCTATAGAATAAGTTAAGACAGTTTTGGAAAGGAGGACATATGATCACGATGCTGAAAAAAAGTGCGAAAACTGCTGTTACGTATGCACTTCTCAAAAGTCCTATCTTTTGGATTCTTGCAGGTATTTCTGTTTTGGTTGCTGGGTTAGTTACACTCTCTGTTTTTCTTTCTGTCAGCTTAGGCGGTGACAGTTCTTTTGATTCTGGAACAGGAAACAGTGCAGGAAGTGCAGCTTCCCTTTCAAAAGAAGTATTGCGGTATGAGCCCCTTGTTTCTCAATATGCAGAAAAAAAGGGAATCGGAAAATATACAAATTTACTACTTGCACTTATCCAACAGGAATCCGGAGGAAGGCATCTTGATGTGATGCAGTCCTCCGAATCTCTTGGGTTATCCCGAGGTGCAATTATGGATCCTGCTAATTCGATAGAAGTAGGGGTAGCCTACTTTGCGGGCATCTTAAAAGAATCCGAAGGGGATATCAACCTAGCGCTGCAATCATATAACTTTGGAAAAGGATTCATTTCCTATGCACAAGAGCATGGAGGCTACAGCAAAGAAGTAGCTGCCAACTACAGCAAACATATGGCAGAAAAATCGGGATGGACATCTTACGGGGATATCGTGCGCCCGTAAGGGTGATAAGGGAATCTGACTTTGGCAAGTTAGTGGGGTTACCTTCTTAATACTCCATTATTACCTGTCTTACCTTGGATGGAAACTGAAGGGGGACAATAGCATGGCAGGAAAGCTACAAGCCAACAAGGTACCATGTTGCGGCTGAGTAGCAAAATAAAAGGTTATGAACAAGGATGAAAGCTACACTGCTTGAATGATAGTACAAGGATGAATACCGTAACACATCTCTAAAGGTGCCTGTATACGAGATGTAACTCAAGGATATATAAAATTCGATGTCTTTATATATCAGAAGGTCTTGAGTTATCCAGCCACAGTCAGTGGAAACGTACGAAAGTCGCATCCGATATCATAACAGGCCACGTCTCTTATCATACTAAACGGGGATTACCTAAGTCAGAACGCCAAAAGGCTATGAACACAGGTTCTGAAAATCTGATAAGGTAACGGAGCCTTCGTAGTAGTCTGAGCTAGGGAAAGCCTAGTACATGGCGAAGGAAGGCAGTCTATCAACTTACTACAAAATTGGGGAGGTGCGGAAGGCACTATGCAAAATCCGAGAGTAGTATTAAGTAACTTGCAAAAACACAGTAAGAAAGACACGTACAAGTACAATCGCCTTTATCGCAATCTATTTAACTTAGAATTTTATCTGATGGCATACGACAATATAAACAATAATACTGGGAGCATGACCGAAGGGATAGATAGGAAATCTATTGATGGAACAAGTATAAAGGAAATGGAAAAATTAGTTGAAAGTATTAAAGACATGACCTATCAACCATTTCCATCAAAACGGGTTTACATCAAAAAGAAAAATGGGAAACAACGACCTTTAGGAATCCCGAGCTTTTGCGACAAACTTGTCCAAGAAGTCATCCGAATGATATTAGCAGCTATTTATGAAGATACTTTTTCAGCATCTTCTCATGGATTTCGGCCAAATAGAAGCTGCCATACAGCACTTAAAGAAATACGGCATACCTTTAATGGAGTCAAATGGTTCGTAGAAGGAGATATTCAAGGCTTCTTTGATAATATTGACCACCATGTCCTTATCAATCTTCTTCGAAAGCGTATTGATGATGAACGGTTTATTGATCTTATATGGAAGTTCTTAAAAGCTGAATATATGGAAAACTGGAAATACCACATTACTTACAGCGGTACTCCTCAAGGTGGAATTATCAGTCCAATACTCTCTAACATTTACCTGAACGAACTAGACACACACATGAAACGATACATTACAGCAACTAATCAAGGTAAAGAGAGAAAACGAAATCCAGTTTACAGAAGAATTGAAAGTAAGCTACAGAAGATGCGAAAGAAACTTGAAAAGGGTAACTTACCCATAGAAACACGCAATAAACTATTAAAACATCATGGGGAGTTAAAGCAACAATTACACACTCTTTCTTCTGTGGATCCTATGGACACAACATATAAGAGAATAAAGTATGTTCGATACGCAGATGACTTTCTCATAGGTATTATTGGCTCGAAACAAGATGCAGTCGCAATAAAAAGCAATCTCACGACATTCCTAAAAGAGAATTTGAAGTTAAATCTATCCCAGGAGAAGACACTTATTACTCATGGAACGGACCTTGCTAGATTTTTAGGTTACGATATAACAATCAGCAACGGTAACCATTTAAAGCGAACCCAAAATAATACACTCCAACGTGTATATAAAGGCAAAGTCCAACTTAAAATGCCTCATGAAGTATGGGTAAACAAGCTTAAAACCTATAAAGCTATCCAAATCACAAAGGAAGGACAATGGAACCCTACACATAGGGGAAAGTTCATCCATAGTGAAGATTTAGAAATTGTATCCCAGTACAATAGTGAAATTCGAGGATTATACAACTACTATAAATTCGCAAAAAATGTGAGTAATCATATGCATCGATTTGCATATTTCATGTTTTATTCAATGTTAAAAACCTTCAGTTCAAAGTATAAAACAGGGCTGAAAGACATCCGACAGAAGTATATGAAGAATGGCGAATTCGTGATTACGTATGAAACAGCCAATGGAATGAGATCCCTTACGTTCCTCAAGCGATCTTTTCCAAGAAAAATGGATGTAACAGTAAAGACCAAACCAGATATCTTACCAAACAACCAATATACTTTGAGTTATACGAAGTTATCAGATCGACTGAAGGCAAGAGTATGCGAATTATGCGGATCAACCAATACTGACATCCATATGCATCATGTCAAGCGATTAAAAGATGTTAAAAATAAGAAAACAAATACATTCCTCGAAATTCAAATGATAGCCAGAAGACGAAAAACGATTGCGTTATGTACAAAATGCCATATAAAACGGCATAAAGGCGAAATATAAATGCAAGGATGGATGGAGAGCCGGATACATTGAGAGGTGTAAGTCCGGTTCGGAGGGGAGTGTTTGGAAACCTGTTATAGCAATATAACAAGGCGCTGGGCACTTACCCTACGAATATGTCGATCATGTGCTTCGTTATTATAATGAGGGAGGAAAAACGGTAGTCAGTAATGATGGCACGCAATCGTTTAATGTAGAAGAAGTTTTGGTGATTATGAAAAAATACCTTGGCATTCCTTATGTATGGGGTGGAAGAACTCCGCAGGCAGGAGGATTTGATTGTTCCGGTTTACTGGAATATGCATTTGGAAAAATCGGGATCGATATTGCGGGGACTGCACAATCTCAATTTGATAAAACCTCTCCTGTTTCAGAGGAGAATATTAAGCCAGGAGATTTAGTTTTTTTCTCCACGTATAAGCCTGGTGCCTCTCATGTTGGCATGTATATCGGAAATGGTCAGTTTATTAATGCCAATTCCAGCAATGGAACGTCCTTTTCTTCTGTAGAGGAATGGAAAAAACTTTATCCTTTCCTAGGCTTCAGGCGAATATAGGAAGGAGTGAGGAGAGTGGAACCTTTCCAAAAGAAATATGTTCTATTAATTTTTATCATGATCATTGGAGGAGCTCTGCTCCTTTTTTATATCATTAGCTTAAAAGCACAGCTGCAGGAGGTAAAATCCAATCAAAGCCGCTATGAAAAGGAAATAAAAAGGTTAAAGAACGTGCACGGATCGGAAGCAGCTCTTTTAAATGAAACATTCTTGGATAAGTTTTTCACCTATGAACATACAGAGGATCGATACAAAAATGTAGAAACACTTATGACAGACCAGGGATTTGCTTCTACCCATCCATCTGGGGCCGAGATTCCTTCTACAAAAGAATCCGTGGAATCTTCTTTATCGGGCTTAAAAGCATATGAGTATAAAGCCAGCAAAATGGAAACCGCTTATATCAATGAATTTGAACTTACAACAGAATATAACGGAGTTTCAGATACGGTCACAACGTTAGTAAAAACAGATTTGCTTTATGTAAAGAATAAGGGATGGAAAGTAAATGATATCGAATATATCGGGGAGTTAACAGGAAATTAAAGGCTTCTGTGTGCACAAAAAGAGCTTCGTGCACTATGATGACGTTTGGTCTCACAATGTGCACAATTATTTTTTTCTTTCTAAGGGATTTATGTATGAAAGGTATTACTACTTTAAAAGTGTTAAGGTCTGCAGCAGGATACTATGTGGGAACACAGATTAAACGAAATGGAATAATGATGCTATATGAAAAGTAAGTTAATAAATTTTAATTTCACTTTTAACTCCCTCTTCATCATATTATGTTAGGATCATATAATTACCTAGTGTATTCATCAGACTTGCTGTTATTCTCTTAGTACAACTAATCGATATGCTCATTCACAGAATGACATAAGGGTCACTGTTTCATCGTAGGGTTGAGTGGATAAAGCATAATTGATAAAAATATGAATTCAAGGTTATCTTGAACAAAGTAAAAAGACATCGATTCTTATGCGGTCGATGTCTTTTTTGTTGGGTTATACAATAAATATAATTTATTTACTATTAAAGTCTCTAACCCCCTTTTAAGGGAGAAGAGACCTTAATAGTAATTTTTAAGTTTTATTTCGAGTTAAGTAATCTGGATAGTATTTCCAAAATAATTGAAGTATTAGTATCATCCTTAATAAACAACCAAAATACAATACAATTCACCCAATAAGTATGAATGCTGAAAATTATATTGTCATCTAGTGTAGCTTCCAATTTTAATTTTTTAACATTGAAGACCTCCAATGGTCTCTCTTCCTATAAAGAATATTAAAAGAAAAACATTCGTATTGCAAGAATGAAAATGCTGAAAGATTCGGTCTTAATAAGAGCTCCCCCTGTTAATAATTTATTTCTATAAAAAGGTACATTAATTCTTCTTGCCTACTAAAGGAGATTTATTGTCCTTACTTCAGAAAATGAAAATCATATGTAATATTCGACAATTTGTTACTTATCACTATAAGATTTGCAATATAATGTAAATAAAGAACAATATTACTAAAAATTTACTAAAAATATAAGAATATAAAAGGAGTATGAAAAATGTACCTTTCAGAAATCCATATTAAAAATTTTCGCAAATTCGGAAACCCCGGGCTACACTTAATCTTAAATAAGGGGTTTAATTTGTTTGTAGGAGAAAATGATTCTGGTAAGACTACAATAATTGATGCTATAAAACTAGTATTAGGCACTCAAAGTAATGATTTTAATAGGATTGAGACTGATGATTTTCATATTCCAAACAAAAATTCTCCCGAATTTGAAAGGGCTAAAACTATAGAAATTTCTTGTATAATACGAGACATTTCATTGAATGAAGCAAAACATCTATTAGAATGGTTGTCGTTTGAAAAGGTAAGAGGAAAAACAGAGTACTTACTTCATATTTCTTATCTTGCTAAAAGAGAAGGAAAGAAAATTTTTTACGATGTAAAAGCGGGTATTGGGGATGGGGGGAAATTATTAAACAGTGAGGCAAGAAATAGAATAAGGGCTACGTATTTAAAGCCTTTAAGAGATGCTAATACTGAATTAGCACCTAGGAAAAATTCAAGGCTTTCCAACATTTTAAGCAGTCATTCTGCTTTTGAAAATGAAGATAGTCATTTTTTACTCGATACCTTTAAAGAAGCGAATAAAAAAATAGATTCTTACTTTAAGGGAAAAGATTTAAATGAAGAAAATTTACCAGACCAGCTTGGGAAAAATCTTTTAGAAGAACTTAATACATACCTTAATAAGTTCTCGAACAAAAATAACGTTTTAGAATCTGGTTTTCGAGTTTCAGACTTGAAATTAAAAAACATACTTGAACGTCTTACATTAGAATTTGAAAGTTCAAAACCAGGTTTAGGCTCACATAACATTTTATTTATTGCTGCCGAACTTTTATTGTTAAAAAGGGATGAATTTGATGGTCTTAAGTTAGCTTTAATTGAAGAAATCGAGGCCCATCTACATACTCAAGCTCAAATCAGACTAATTGAATATTTACAAGAAGAAGCTGAAAGCTCAAATATTCAACTTATATTAAGTACTCATAGTACTGCATTATCTTCAAAAATCAAATTAGAAAATTTGTTTATCTGTAGTAATAACAGTATTTTTTCAATGAGATCCGATGAAACCGAGTTGTTAAAAGGGGATTACTTATTTCTCGAACGATTTTTAGATGCTACAAAAGCAGATATGTTCTTTGCACAAGGAGTAATAATGGTTGAGGGGGATGCTGAAAATTTAATCTTACCGTCCTTAAGTAAGATTATTGGTAAACCATTTTCACAATATGGTGTAACGGTACTGAATGTGGGTAGTACGGCATTTTTAAGATACTCAAGGATTTTTAGACGAAAGAATAGTGAAAATGGCTTATTAAATATTCCTGTGGCATGCGTGACAGACCTGGATATAGATACTGTGGAATATATAAGTAATGAAGGATTAAGCGAAGCATACTATGAGAAACGACAAGAGAAAAAAGCTAATATTGTTGAAAGATTAGATGGACAAGTTGTTAGAACCTTTGTTTCACCTTATTGGACACTTGAACATGATATTGCTTTAAGTGAACTTCGGCCATTATTATTGAAGGCAATTTTGCAAGCAAAAAAAATTCAAAATAGTGATAAGTATGGATTAACAGATAAAAAAAATGAAGATATCGAAACTGAAATTAATATCTTAAATGCTACATGGAAGGAGAAGAACTATACTGACTTTCAAATAGCTCATGATATATATAGAAATCAAATAACCAAAGTAAATAATAAAATATCTAAAGCAATTATAGGTCAGTGCTTTGCAACTTTAATTGAAGAAAACGAAGATAAAGAAGAATTAAAAAAAATTATATTAAGGGATAAGAAATTAAGTTATTTAGTTGAAGCCATTAATTATGTGACTTCCCAAGGAGGTCTTAAAAATGATTGAAATTACAAATGAAGATATAGATTCAATTGAAACAATATTGCTGCCTTATGGAGGGAAATTTGAAGATGATCACAGGATGGTTATTAGAAATCTAGAAACTGTGGACATAAAAGCATGTCCTGGAAGTGGAAAAACGACGACTCTAATTGCAAAACTTTTAATTCTTGAAAAGAAACTTCCGTTTATAAACAATCAAGGAATATGTGTTTTAACTCATACAAATGTCGGAGTCAATGAGATTAAAGAAAGAAGTAGTAGTCAAGAAGCTAGTAAGTTATTTCAATATCCTAATCACGTATCAACTATACAGATATTTGTTAATAAATACCTAGCAATTCCATCGTACAAACACTTTTACAACAACAATGTATACAGCATTGACCAAGAGACATATGGTGAAAACTTTCACAGGGCATTTTTAAAGATTCCAAGGAAATATCGGATAAATATAAATCGAAAATATAATACAGATGATCTTTGTAATAAGTTGAATTTCGGCTTAGAAGAGGAAGGATTTATTTATTTAGGGAACAAAAAATTGAGTGAGGTATATAGTGAGACGTCAGATACTTATAACTATTTAAAAGAGCTTAAAAATGATCTATTTAATAAAGGAATCCTTTCATTTCATGATGCATATGTATTGGCTTATAAATTCTTAAATAAATTTCCAGAAACAAGGGATTTAATTTCTGCTCGGTTTAGATATTTATTTATAGATGAAATGCAAGATACCTCAAGTCTCCAGATAGAATTATTATACCGTGTCTTTGATAAAGAACAAGTAAGTATTCAATGTATTGGAGATGAAAATCAAGCAATATTTGAAAATTCAAGTGGTAAGTTAAGATGGAAACCTAAGAATCCCCTTTCTTTAGCTGAAAGTAAACGGTTTTCATCATCGATTGCAGATTGTGTAGATAAAGTGTGTGTTAAACCACAAAATATAAAAGGAAATCTAAATATAAATAATATACCACCTATAATACTTGTATTTAATGATTCAAATATAGAAAACGTGTTACCAACATTTTCTAAAATAATTATTGATAATAACCTACATAACGAAGATAGAAAGATTTTTAAAGCAGTTGGTAGGGTTGCTAAAGTTCACAATGAAGGGCACATTACAATTCCGAGCTATTTTACTTCTTACATTAAAAGTAGTAATGAGAAAATAAAAAAAA
Organism: Niallia sp. 03133; assembly: GCF_052663225.1. Classification (NCBI taxonomy): domain Bacteria; kingdom Bacillati; phylum Bacillota; class Bacilli; order Caryophanales; family Bacillaceae; genus Niallia; species Niallia sp. 03133. Next base: position 84,761 of record NZ_JBQTCY010000012.1, on the reverse strand, counting down.
GTTACCAATCATTAGGTGAGTATTTAAAGGCCATTTCACAGTTTAATGATCCTAATGTAAGAGGTTGCCGAAAACTACTAATAAATTGTTTATTAAACACAATGAGAATTGAGAATATTAGAATCGATGGTAAATGGTACACAGAAAGAAAACTTGTCGAGAAGCTAGAAGAAAAAAATAAGATTTTGGTTGTGAATTTAAATAGACATATAGCAAGATGGGTAATAAAGGTTAAAAATGATGAAGACATAAGTGTTGAAATATCTAAATTTATTATGCAAAAGTTTATACCTTTTTTTAAGGGGGATAAGCAAATCAGTAATGAATTAAAAGAATTTTGTAATAAAGAAATATATGAAACTAATGAATCTTCATGTATAACAAAACAGATAAATACAATAACCTATCAAGATGAAAATACAAATGATGAAATAATTGTTAGCATAGATACAGTTCATAATGTAAAGGGAGAAACTCATACCGCAACACTTTATCTAGAGACCTATTTTAAACAATATGACTTAATGAGAATAAGAGAGTATTTAAAGAAAAAACATATTATTCCGAAAGGTAAAGAGCTTCCAGAAGCTTTAAGTATTGCCTATGTTGGATTAACTAGACCTACCCACCTCCTTTGTTTGGCTATGAGGCAAGACACCATTGATGGAAATGAGGAAGATCTTAAAAATGCCGGGTGGCAAATAAAATATCTATAGATTGAGGAATTGAAAAAGTAAAAAAGTGCTGTTGTATTACCTTTTAAAAGATTGGTATAGTGTGTTTTAAAAAGGTATCTAGATTGTACTATTTATTATTGTAAATAAGATTTATAACTATATCTTGATCATGGGAACGATTGGGGTCTCTTAAGGTTAATACAAACACTTCTAAGGCACCCTTCTTTATTTTCTGTTTTAACTTAGAAATAGTAAAGGAGTCCTTCTTTTATGTCATTAAAAGATGAGAATGCTGTCCGGTATGCAATATGGAATGCATATAAACGACGTTGTCAAATTACAAAAAATCTAATTGAAAATATTACTGATATGGAAATTGATCATATTATCTCAGTGAGTACTTTTAAAGATAAAAAAAAGGTAGCAATATATAATTTACCAGAAGATTTCGATTTACATGGACTAGAAAACTTGAGACCAGTATTAAGAGCATGGAATAGAGAAAAAAGTAATCAAGAACTTCCTTCTGAACAAGTAAATTTAAATCTACTCAAAGCAAGAAACTTAAAGAAGTTAGTTGAGAGAGAAATCACTAAATATCATGAAGAAAAACAATATGCGCTCAGCATCGAAGTTATTAGGGAAGCAATTCGTAAAAAGGATATAGCACTTGAAGAATATGTTGATCAAATAAGAGATTATCAAGTGGATTATGGTTATGAAGTAATAAGTAATGAAAATAATTTTATAAATAGCATTGAAGTCAATTCTCATAGTGTCAGAATTTCAGCACATTTACCAAGGGTAGAAGAAAGAGAAGGAAATTGTTTATTTTCTTTTAATAGCTTTTATTTACGGCAGGTTAATATTACTCTTTCACATCAGGAAATATTAAGGACCTTGTATAGGGGACATAAAACACCATTAGAACTTTCGATGAGGTCATATATAATGGTGAATACTTTAAGTAATGAATTTAAAACGTATATAATTAGTATTGGAGGTTGTGTATTCCATCTGGATATTGACGAAGTCAAACATTTAATTAGGGCAATAGATATTTTCATTGAAAATTATGTTGAAGCCATAAAAAATATAGAGTGTAAACTGGAGTCAAAGAACTTTTATCCAATGTTACATGATTTGAATAACTACAAATTAATTTGCATCCTACCAGATCTCTTTGAAAAAATTATTCTATTTACTAGAGATCATGATTATTCAGCTGGAGAGAGTGAATGGCATATTTTTGATGCTAATGGAACAATGATTAAGGTCTATGAAAAAGATAGTGGGAAATACAGATGTTTTCTTTATGCCATTTCAGATAATAATGATGGATTTAATTGGTATAACACACATAGTAATGTATGGTTAGTGTGGGACTATATGAATATTGCCGGTGAGGACCTTTGGAGTGCTCAAAGTACTTTTAGGTGGTTAATAGAAGATTTAATTCCAGCTGTTGAAGTCTACTTTAATACACCTACTAAATTTTCTATGTTCAAGAAAAAACAAAATGGAACAAAAATTAATGCTACTATATATACAAATAAAGATAAGTTCTATGATATTAAAACAAAAGTTTCCAAAAGTAAGTTATTCAAAATTGGAGAAAGTCTTCAATTAATGTATTCTATAGAAAAACAGTTCTATATGCAGTGGTCCAGTTACATAAATATTTATGATGCAATTCTATATTTAGTAAGAATATGTCCATCACCAGACTATCCTTACATTTCTTCAAAGTTATGCTTAGGACAGGTGGTTAACAAAGAAGATTTATTAAGAAATATAAATCAAGAAAAAGAAAAAGAAAATAAAGGGAAAATATATAGTGAAAAATTAGATTTACTTTTTAGAATTTTCACTACTTTAGTAAGAGATTCATTAAATGTACTTAAGGAAGAAGAAATATCAAAATTAATTAGTTTAATCGAAGAGCCTATAAATACATATAATACTGTAAAATTAGTAGAGTCACAATATAAAGTATGATCATTGCAAACATGCTAGAGTCAACAATATTCTATTAATGAGATAGGAAAATCATAACTAGTTTTTACAAAAGCATTCTACTCAATAAAAAAATAAGACGGCAGCTGCAACTACGGACTTATCAAGGAATGCATTCTTTTGTCATACCGTACGTGTCGGTTCGATACTAAAGAAGACAGGAAACCGTATCGAACGAGGAGTAATACTAAAAGATTCATCTCGTCTTTTTAGAGGCATCGAACCTCCAAAAAGACGACTGTATGAGAAAGCGTTTTCGTACAGAACGCTTTTTTTTTACAAATTAAAAAGCTATGTGCTAAACGGCTGCGGGCATCGAACCCTTGCCGTTTTTTCTGTTTGTTTTCCTTTTCTATCCTTCCTTCGTTCTCCTTATTGTAACAAGTTCGCTTATGACAGCGGGAAGGGCGGGCGTTTTGGGAAAGAAAGCGGAAAAGCCAAGTGGGCTAAACAAGCGTAACCTTGCCAACTACGCAATGGAACGCTTGCTAAGTTATTGGGCTTTTCTCGATTTTTAACGAAAAAAGTCGAGAAAGAAGGAACTTTTCTGAACTTTCCCTACCCAAAACTGGCAAGCGTGCTTCTTCGTCAGCACGCCCTTCCCTCCGTTTGCGCGAATTGTTGATCCTTTCTCAAACGTAGAAAGGAGAGAGGAAACATGAAAAAATTATATGAAGTAGTACGCATTAAGCAAGTAATCAAGGAAGTGGAGGGGGAGTAAAAATATATCATACGATCTCCTCAAGATGCAGCCATCGTTGCCGCTAAGTTTATCGGAGATGAAGACAGAAAAGTATTTTTCGTGATTTGTCTTTCTACCAAAAATGAAGTAGTAGCGGTACACCGAGCGCATGTAGGAGGGTTGAATGTCTCCTTGGTTATTCCAAGGGAAGTATTTAAAGCAGCCATTCTTAATAACAGTGCTTCTATCGTTGTGAGTCACCAGCATCCAAGCGGAGATGTAAATCCTTCCCTAGAAGATATCACGGTAACTACAAGATTAGTAGAATGCGGGAAAGTATTAGGAATTGAAGTATTAGATCATGTAATCGTCAATGCAAAATCTGATTATTACAGCATGAAAGAGCGTGGGCAAGTGTAAGAGGGGGAGTGATCTCCCTTTTTTTCGTCGGAAATCTTTTGAGGTGTTAGTGTTAAAGTTATTTGTTTAATCATGGAATAAAAAAAAGAAGAAAACAACGTTTCCTCGAACGTAGAAAGATAGATTTTGTAAAAAAATTAGCGGGTATAATATAAGTAGCACTGTACTTTTTAAAATACATACCCGCCACTCCATGTAAAGCGGAAAAATATACACTAAATACTGTATACTCTTAACTTTAAAGACAATACTGACATTTGGTCTCACAATGTGCTTATTAACTTTTTTGTTATCATTTCCACCTATGTGGAAGGCTAACTTACTATAATAAGGAGTAGTATTATTATTCCTGTTATTTATGAAAATTTAAAGCAGAATAGTTAAGTTGTTACTGTCTTTAGTCATTCTTAAAACAGGACATATTCATTAATAGATGATTCGACTTTTGTAATAATCGATTTGCTTCTTCAAACTGTTTCTGATTACTAAGGATATTTGCTTTTATCGTACAGCTTTTTGCTTCCAAGCATGTATCGTTTATTTCTTTTGAAATTTTTTCTGCTTGATTAATATAAGTTAAAGCTTCTCCGTCCATACCTTGATCTAATTTACTTTGCGCTAACACAATCAGTACTTTTGTTTTAATATCTGGCGAAGAACTTGAAATAAGCAATGCACGTTCTGCACAGGATTCTAATAATGCGTAATTTTTTACTTTGTAATATGTGAGCATCATCTCATATAAATTATTAAGAAAAAGCCCATTATGCTTTAATTCTTCCGCACTGATTAGGCTTTTTTCTAGATATAGGAGGGAATCATCATATTTTTTAACATTTCGATAAAGAATACCAAGATTTGTTAAGCAACCTATGCTCTCTTTTGAATCTTTTTTATCTTCCAATAACTCAAGCGCTTTTCTAGTAGAGACTATACCTTCTGAGAATCTCATTAAATAAAGTTCTGCAATTCCTTTTAGCATGTAGAAGTACCCTTGAGCATAAAGTAGTTGTGATTTTTTCATTAAATGAAAAGATTCTTCAATCACTTCCAACCCTTTTTTATATTCACTAATTCGGCAATAACAATAGGCAAGATTATAAAGGATTTTCAATTGTAGTAGCACATCATCTTCATAATGCTTAGATTTTAATAAAATGGAACCATACAGTGAATTTTCAATTGCTAAATGATAGTTTTTCGTTTTTTTGTAGCATTCTGATAAGTAATAATATAAAGATATATAATTTTTTCCTTCCATAGGTGAATAATACAACAAGCTCTCATTTAATAATTCAATCGCATTTTTATAATGAAGGTTTTCTATTTCTACAAGGCCTAAAATCTTCTTTATCGGACCATTATAAAATGAGAGATCATTGGGGAGTATAATATTTTGTAAAATCTGATTTATGTTGCTGTACTTTCCAGCCTTCATTAAAGCTTTGCACAAATTGATAATTCTTTTAATTTCCACAATATCCATATGAATATTAGCCTGTTTTTCAGCAGCAGATAAGCTTTCCCCTAAAAGTTCACTTGTTGGAACCCCTAATTTTATGGCGATATGTTCCAACGTTTTAATGGAAGGAGTGGTTTGGTCTCTCTCTATTAAACTAATCATTCCCCTGCTTAAATTCCTGTCAGATAAATCCCCTTGTGTAAACCCTAAAGCTTTTCTTTTTTCTTTAATTCTTTGCCCTACGGTTTTCATTTAATTCCTCCAATTAATCCTATTTTAATATTTTAATTATACCGTTATAAACAACAGAATAAAATATTATTGCTATTTTACAAATAAATACAATTGACAGTCAGAATGTTAAGAATATATAATTAAAAATGTTAATATATTGTTCAGGAGTGATGAGGATGAAAAAGTACATATTCACAGTAATAGTAGCTTTAACTACGGTTGTTGTATTAAGTATTAGTCAGTACCAACATTTAGAAACGAACCATTCCAAAGAAGCCGGAACAATAATAACTTATTCTGACCCTGTATGGCCATAAGATAACTAAATAAGAATAATACGTATGACCTTAGACTAGATAGTGTACAAGCTTTTTTAACGGCTAACAACTATCTAATCTAAGGTTTTTTTTTGCCTAATAACAATCCTTTTAAGCAAGAAGATTAGAAAAAGTAGAATATGAATAAAATATTAAAAAATTTAATTTATTATTCATTTGGTATTGGAAAAGTGTTATGATGTTTCTAACGGATAATGTATTTTTATTCCATTTTCCGTTTCTGTATAAAAACAAAAACCTAATGGAGGCGAAAGTATGCAAAAACAATTATCTTTCTTTGAGAAAAATGATAATGAATTTAAGATGGGGTTAGAAGTTGAATTGATGCTGACGGATAAATCCTATACACCACTGCATGTGAGTGATTTACCATTTGATAAGATGAAAAATGTTTTAGAAAATACGGAAGGCTCTTCATTAGAATATTTAGTTACAAAATATCCAGGAGCGAACAGTCGTCCTTATTATTTAGAAGGATACGATTTTGTAAATAAAAGTGGTGAGTTTACTTCCCTTGATGTAAAAGGGATAGAAATTAGTACACCCATTGCGTTTACCATTTCTGACTTAATGGATAGTTTTCAAGTTCTATATAAAAATATACAAACCTCTTGTTTAACTGAAGGGATGAACTGTGTTTGTTTTGGTACACACCCTGCGAAATTAGATTATGAAGGCCCTCGGGGAGTTCGAGGTATTCAAGAGTGGGCTTCAGCAGAAGTTGCGATGACTACATTTGGAATTCATGTCAATGCAAGCCTGCCTTTATCATTGGAAAAGAAGTTAAATCGCGAAGAATTGCATTATCGCTTTAATTATGTTTCCCCAGCTTTCGTTTTGTTTAGTGCGAATACACCGTTTCGGCATGGAGAGGTTTGGGATTTAGGAAATACAATAGGAAAATCCGATCGTTCTTACCGACGTACGTTTACTAGGGATACATTATATTTTCGAGATGACCAAAATTACAGAAAAGAAGTTACGTTATTTGACATGACCAATTCATTGGAGTTAATTCAAGCTTATACGGCTTTAACGTTAGGGATTATGCTTGATGAAACGCCTTTTCCTTATCTACCAGACACTTTTTCAAAGCATAATATTCAGGAAGTGTCTAAATTTGGATATAAAGCAAATTTAGTGAATCGCCAATTTCAAAAGTTTAAACCGGAAGCGTTGGCAGAGGATGTTCTGCTTCGTGCTGCAAAATCCTTAGATAAATACAGTTTAGGAAGCCATTATTTACAACCTTTAAATGAATTGCTTAAAGCGAGAAAAGTGCCAGCGGATTTTATGTTAAGTGATTTTAATAAACAGAAAGACGTGAAAGAACTATTTAAAAGCTATTCTCATTTATCCCCTTTACCACAATTTAATAAATAAGAGATTTATAAAAAGGAAGGGAGTTGTTTTAATGGATAACCACACTTTAAATTTAGCCAAATATGTTGAAGAATTGGATTACGACTCGATACCGACGGAAGTAATTAAGAAAACAAAAGAACTATTCATTGATTGGGTTGCATGCTGTTATGCGGGGACGCATAGTGAAGTTACTTCTATTATAAAAAATGTTACAGATAGTTTAGGAAAGGGGAATGGGGCGGATGTTTTAGGATATGGGGAAACGGATTCTGCTTTTATCGCTTCCCTTATAAATGGATCAGCTTCCCATGCAGTAGAATTAGATGATGTACATAATGCATCCGTATTTCATCCAGGTGCCACGGTCATTCCGGCAGCATTAGCAGTTGCACAAGATAAAAATTTGTCAGGAAAAGATTTAATCGTAGCGATTATAGCAGGTTATGAGATTTCTACTAGATTAGGTGAATGTTTAGGGCTTTCCCACTACGAATACTTTCATACAACAGCAACCGCTGGTGTAATTGGTGCAGCTGTTGCAGCGTCTTGTTTATTAGGGCATAAACAAACTGACATTGCAGGAGCGATAGGAAATGCTGGTACTTTATCGGGTGGATTGTGGCAATTTCTTGAAGATGATGCGATGAGTAAGCAGCTCCATACTGGAAGAGCTGCGGCAGATGGTGTTTTGTCTGCGTATCTAACGGATGGAGGGTTAATCGGACCAAAAAGGATTTTAGAAGGAGAAAGAGGCTTGTGTAAAGCCATGTCTAAAAATCCTGACTGGTCCAAGTTGGAGTTTAACCCATCGGGTAAATCGTACAAAGTTATGGAAGTTTCGCTTAAACCATATTCCTGTTGTCGACATATTCATCCAGGAATCGATGGTGTTATTACGATCATGAAAAAACATGCAATAAGCAAAGAGGATATTTCCTCTATAAAAATTTATTTGTATTCAAATGGGTACGAATTATTAAGCAATGTGGAGCCAACTTCATCGTATACCGCGAAATTTTGTATACCTTACTGCATCTCCCATGCAGCTATTTCTGGCGAAGTAACCCCTAGTATGTTTGAAGATTCGGCACTATCAAATAAAGAAATACGAAGCTTTATGCCATGCGTTGAATTTTATCCAAGCGAAGAGATGGATACATTATATCCTGCAGTAAGAGCTTCAAAGGTCGAAATTTATACAAAAAATGAGGAAGTTTATACGGAAGTTATTTATTACCCAAAAGGAGATCCTGAAAATCCTTTGACTATCCAGGAGCTTCAACATAAATTTATTTCCTTGTCCTCTTCCAAATTAAAAGAAGATGAGGCTCATCATTTATTCCATCGTTGTATGGAATTAGAAGAAATGGATGATATGTCACATCTTTTTAAAGGGTTGTCTATAAATGCAGGGGCTGCCATATCATGACTATTTTCAAAAGTGAGGTATTAATTATTGGTGGGGGAGAAGCTGGGCTTAGAGCAGCAATAGAAGCAAGAAAACATGGAGCGGAAGTAACGTTGGTTTCAAAAGGGACTGCTGGTAAAGCAGGAGCTTCTTCCTTAGCAGTTGGTACACACTCAGCTATTACCCTAGCAGAAGATTCTATTAAAGAATTTGAAAAAGATATTTTAAAAAATAGTCATAAAATTGCTGATCCCCAGTTGGTAAGAAAGCTTGCTGAAGGGTCTGTATCTATTATAGAAGATCTTCAATCGTTTGGTGTTGACATGATATTTGAATCAGATCTTTGTACGCCAGGCCATCGTTTTCATCGTAGATGGCATCCACCGACACGAAAAGGAACAGCGGTTACAGTAGCTTTGAGAGATACATTTCAACATCTTGGAGGGAAAATAGTAGACAAGGTCAATGTGGTAGATTTAATTTGCACAGATGGAGTTGTATACGGAGCTATAGCAGAATATCAGAACAACCTGGTAGCTTTTATTGCAGGCAAGACCATTTTAGCATCCGGCGGTTTAGGCTATTTATATCGCTATACAGATAATCCTGCTGATATAAAAGGGGATGGAATATTTATGGCTTGGAAACATGGAGCCATTTTAAGAGATATGGAGTTTGTACAATTCTATCCTTATTGGTTAACCTCTCCTAGAAGTTTTGATATAGGAACGAAGCTTTTTTCACAAGGAGCTATCATGCTAAATGAAAAAGGCGAACGGATTATGGACAAGTTTCCTTCAAAGGAACTTGAAACAAGAGATATCGTTTCTCATACGATGGCGTTATCAGGAAAGGTCTATTTAAATCTTAACAATTTGCCTTTAAACACCATCCAACAATATAATCCAAAGCTTTATAAAATTATTGCCTCAGGTAAAAATGAGCAGCTTCTCTTAAACCCTGTTGAACATTATTCGCTGGGAGGGATAGAAATAAATGAGCGATGCCAAACTTCCTTACAGGGATTGCTTGCTTGTGGTGAATGTACAGGAGGCGTACATGGTGCAAATAGATTAGGTGGGAATGCACTAACAGAAGCATTGGTATTTGGAAAAATTGCAGGCGAAGAAGCAGTCAATCATTTCAAGATGGATAATAATATTGTGAACTTAGCAATAGAAAGAATAAAAGATTCCAAGATGGATATAGATGCTAAACAATCCAATTCGTTGAAAATTATTCGTGGGATGGTTAGCAAATACTTAGGAGTTGAGCGATCTATACATGAATTAGAAAAATGCATTCATATTTTAGAAAATGATGAGGAGTTAAACCAAGATCCCAATAGCGCTAAGTATTGTTCCCTAATTAAGTTAATGGCGAAAACATGCCTTTATCGGAAAGAGAGTAGAGGAGCGCATAGTTTAATAGAATATCCTAATCAAGATGGCTCTTATGACGGAAATATACGTATTCAGCTTAATGATGGAAAAAAGGAAGAGATTACGTTTTTAAAATCACAATTTGACACCTTGGAGGAGAATTATGTGTAGGATATTTGGTGCATGTTGTTTACGCGGAGATTCATTCATCGATAAAGAAATTATAGAAAAATTACAAGTGAGCTTAGTTCATGGAGGACCAGATGAAATAGGGATAGAAAGTATCGATAGCTGTATGTTGGGGATTAACCGATTAGCGATTATGGATCCTGCAGGTGGTCAGCAGCCGTTTGACACTTCTTGTGCAACGGTTGTGTATAATGGAGAAATTTATAATCATAAGGAACTCAGAGATATATTAAAGGAAAAAAATATTGCGTTTCAAACAGAATGCGATGGGGAAGTCATCCCCTATTTATATCATGTATATGGAATAGAAGCATTTAAAAAACTTGATGGAATGTTTGCTTGTGCGCTTTGGGACAAAAAGAAACAGGCCCTCGTATTGGCAAGAGACCATGCAGGAATGAAGCCTTTATTTTATACAGTAATTGATGGGTTATTAATTTTTTCGTCTGAAATTTCAGCCCTATTATCTTTAGCTCCTATCAATAAAGATGTTTCTCATTTGGCAATGGATAAATATTTCTCTTTAAAAGCTGTGTATACACTAGAAAGTCCAATAGGAACGGTGACAGCTTTTCCAGGAATTTGGTCCATTCCACCAGGACATGCTTTAACTTGGGAACCTAATAAAGGTCTGCACCTGGAGAAATTTATTCATCATCCCGGTGAAAAAACGAAGATTACTAAATCAGAAGATTTGGAAATGAAGTTGTCCCATCTTCTCGAAGAAGAAGTAGCCAAAATAGTTCAGTCCGATGTGCCGATTTGCTCCATATTGAGTGGTGGATTGGATTCTAGTATCGTAACTAGCCTAGTGTCTAAGCAATATAAGGAAAAGCTCCATACATTTACCATAGGATATACAGGAACTTGGCAGGGGGATGAAAGGCATTATGCAAGGGAAGTAGCGAATTATTTAGGTACGGAGCATCATGAAATTGAATTAAATCCAGATGACATTCCAACGCTTTTGCCTAAGGTGATAAAGCATTTAGGTCAACCTAATGCAGATCCGATAACCGTTAGTTCGTATGCTCTCTTCCAAGAAATAAAGAATCATGGGTTTAAGGTAGCCATATCAGGTGATGGTTCCGATGAAATTTTTGGAGGATATGATCGGTTAAAGGATTTCATCTCCAGTGATTCTCATGGAGTCGAGAACAAAGTAGCCAATTATTTTAGTAGTTTAGCTGCTGTTTCCAAAAATTTGCGAGAAAAACTGTATTCTCCATCTTTCAAAGAATATTTACTGGATATGCAAAGTTCAGAGCAGGTTCAGAATCGTTTATTAAGGAAAATAAGGAATCAACCAACATCGGAACAGTTAAACACATTATTGAATTTTGAGGTGAATCATCGACTTCCGGTTTACCATCTACTGCGAGTGGATCACTTGAGTGCAGCACACGCTTTAGAAGTTCGTATTCCATTTTGCCAAAAGAAAGTAGTTGATTTTGCTTTTTCGATACCTACTAATAAAAAAATTTCAGGAGACGGACGAGTAAAAATATTATTAAGCGATACAGCTCAAAAATATAAATGGGTACCAGAAAGCATTATAAAAAGAAAGAAACAACCATTTACTTTACCCATTAGCCAAATGCTACATCCTGATCATAAGCTAGGGAGGTTTGCAAAAGAGATTCTTCTAGATACAAAGGTAGAGAAGCGTGGTTATTTTAATGTAGATAAAATCGAGAGCATGATTAATCAACTTTCCAATCCTAATAATCAACTTTCTTTGGCAATCTGGTCTTTATTAACTTTAGAGTTATGGTTTCGTCAATTTATTGATAGTAAAGAAGAAAGAATGATTAGTGTATGAAAAATGTTTCAATCGCTTTTTTTTATGGGGAGGGAGGACCTTCCCCAACGGTTGTTATATCGGAGGATGCACTGTTTGATAATTCGATTAAACTACATGAAACACTACATGATGTGATGGATTTTGTTTATAAAAATTGGCGAGCACTTCATTTAAGCTGCTGTCCTACCAAAATAGCGTTAATAAGACCAAGTAAACATAACGATTGTGATTTAGATTATTTGTTTATACAAGTAATGATCAAAAAAGAAGATTCCATCAAGTTCAAATTTGATAGTTCAGGAAATTGTGGTCACTCTTTAGTGGCTGCTATCGCAAAAGCTATGTGGCAATCCTTAATAACGCCATCCGAAATTCAGCAAAAACTAACCGTTTTTATGGTAAACACCAATATAAAAACATCATTTGAAGTGGATACATCCGAAATCAAGTATGGAAAGATAAATTGCAGCATTGAGTATTGTGTTTCGTATGATGAAAAGTTGCTGCCAACAGGCAAAAGTACGCAGATTCTGGATGTCTTAGGTAGATCACTACCTGTTTCCATCATTAATGCAGGGAATCCTTATGTTTTAGTTCATGCTAGCCAGTTTGGCATCAAAGATGAGGAAAGTTTATTTTTAAATCAGGATCATCTAATCCCTGATTTGTTAGAGTTGCGAAGAGAAGTGGGGAAAAAATTAGGTTTTCCCATAACAAGTGTATTTCCAAAAATTGCCCTGGTTATCGAAAAGTACGGGAGTGAAGGACAATTTGAGGGAATAGCGGCGCGAGCTCTTTATATCGATAAATGGCATCCGGGTCTTGGGATAACAGGATTGGTTTGTTTAGGAACAGCGATAAATACACCAAATTCCATTCTTTATCATTCGGCTAATCAGCCAGAGAACACACTTAAAATTCGCCATTCAACAGGAACAGTCCCAATAAATACAAGGAATAGAAATAACTATTGCTTCGTTAAAATTAATAATAAAAAAGCAAAAATGGTTCTTCCCTTATTGAGTATAGAAGGTTAAAAGCTCAACATTTTAATGGAAATGGAGATAGATGAAATGGATAAAAAACATCTTCTAATGCTTGAATTAAACCGCGGTCCTACAGGAATTGAATATTTGAAAGCGGCTAAAAGATTAGGTTTATTTGTAACATTAGTTTCCTTTAAGCCGAATCATTTCTTAAAAATGGAAAAACAGCTTGATTCTCATATGCTTCAATATATCGATAATATTTTAACCATTGATACTCATCAAAATCATGAAGGTTTAGTAGAAAAAGTTTTAAAATATAATGAAATTTTTCCAATTGACGGAGTTTTAAGTACATATGATCTAGAAATGTATCAAGGAGCACTTCTAGCAAACTCCTTACATGTTATAGGAACAAATCCATCTGCAATTGCAACGGCAAGAAGCAAATATCTGACTCGTGAAGTACTTAATAAAAAGATGATTAAGGTTCCAAAATATAAATTAATCGAAACGATGGATGAAGCGATTGAGTTTGCTGGGGAGATTGGCTATCCCTGTATTCTGAAGCCGGTGGATGGTCAAGGAAGCGATAATGTGCATTTTATTAAAAAGGAAGAAGACTTTTATCCACCTATAAAAAACCATCAAGAAAACCCAATCTATTATAGGGGAGTAAGAAAATTCCCCAAATTATTAGTGGAAGAATATCTGGATGGTCCTTTAGTTAGTGTCGAAACTGTATCGTTTAAAGGGGAAATTTATGTTTTAGGCATTACGGATCGGACATTATGCGAATCTCCTTATTTTATAGCCAAAACTGCCTCTTTTCCTGCAAAAATTGCCAAGCAAGACGAAGTAATAGAATCAGTTGTGGAGGCGTTAAGAGCCATTGACTATAATTTTGGTCCTGCTCATACGGAAGTTATTATTACGTCAGAAGGTCCAAGAATTGTGGAGATTAATCCGAGGCTTGCGGGAGGATCTATTTCTTTAATGATGAATTGGGTTTTTGGAAAGAGCATTCATGAAGAAATAATCAAAATGCATGTTGGCATGCCTTTTTCTTATGATTTCGAAGTAAAAGGGGTAGGTGCCTACTTAAGAATTTTCTCCCAAAAGACTGGTGTATTGCAAGGGATTGAAGGAACAGAATCTGCATTAAATACGGATGGAATCAAAGATTTCTATATGGAGCATGAATTTGGTAATCATGTTACGAATAACCCTAAAGGATTAGCGGATGGAATTGGTGTCCTTTCCGGTATTAGTGACAGTAATGAAACGATTATGAACAGTTTGGAAGAAGCCAGCAAAAAGATAAAAGTCGTTGTGAAATAAAGGATATGAACATTGAAGGGGAATTTTTTTATGGTGAAAGGGAGTAATTCTTACAAAAAAAGAATGATCATGATTGGCGGTTGGACAAGACTTTACCAAAAAGCTGTTAATAGTGGATTTGAACTAACGGTAATTCAAGAAAAGAATCAAGTGAAACTAGAGGATTTATCCCTTATTGACCAACTTATCACGATGTCATTAGACGACTTAAAAGCAATAGGAGTGCTTAAGTATTTACACAAAGAAAAACCTTTTCACTGTGTAGTTTCCATGCAGGAAAAGGGGCTTTTAACTGCAGCATATATCCGAAAAGCATTAAACATTATGGGGAATCCTCTTGCTCCTGTCTTATTAACCAAAAATAAAGGAGAGATGAGAAAACATCTCGATAAAAATAAGATGAAGACTATTCCTTATAAGTTAATTATGACGAAGGAAGATGTACTTCATATGGTAAGAGAGTACGGTTATCCTATCATCCTAAAGCCAGTAGATGGATCCGGGAGTAGACAAATTCATAAGATCGAGAATATCCATCAGATTGATAAGGCATTTTTCGATATCAAATCAGAATATGACTCATTTCTACTCGCTGAGAAATTTATAGAGGGACAAGAAATAAGTGTAGAAGCTTTTAGTTGGAATGGAGAACACACAGTGATAGCAATGACAGATAAGTTGACTACTGGGAGTCCATATTTTGTTGAAACTGGTCATATTATACCAAGCTCTTTAACGCAAGAGCTCTTCCACAAAATTAGTGACATGACAAGTAAATTCCTTTCCAGCATTGGTCATATGATGGGACCTTCTCATACAGAAATGATAATAGATAATGGCGAAGCTTATCTTATTGAGTCCCACACTAGAGCTGGGGGAGATTTTATCTATGATTTGGTTGAACTCTCCTATGGCATTGATATGTTTTCCTTATTATTTGAAGGATTAGCTGGAGAAGTTCCAATTGTTCAACGAAAAAAGGATGTAAGTGTAGCTGCCATTCAATACCTACATCTTCCGGAAGGTACAATAAAACATATTCATCATACAAACGAGGTCCGTTTAGATCCGGACATAAAAAGGTATGAAATTAATTTGTATCCTGGAAAAAAAATAAAATCCTTCTCAAATTCTTCTGAAAGATATGGTTATTTTTTAGCGGTAGGATCTACAAAAGAAGAGGTTTTTCATAAAATTAACGCTTCTATCGAAAAATTTCAAATTGAAATGGATTGAAAAAATTGCAGAAACAATCACATTCTATTTTAAGAAATACGGCATTTCTAAAATACTTTATTGGTACTGGGATTTCTGCCATTGGAAATGGGATGCAGTTTATAGGAATATCATGGTTTCTTTTTAAGCTAACAGGCAGTACTTTTTCCATGGGATGGCTATTAGCAACTACAAGTCTTTCAGGAATTCTTTTTTCCCCTTGGATTGGTGTATTAATAGATAAATGGGATAGAAGAATAACTTGCATGATTTCGGATTTATCTCGTGGTTTGATCATTTTGCTTATCCCGTTATTATATTATTCCCATCATCTATCCATATGGATGATTTATTGTATCGTTTTTTTCGTTTCAATAGGAGATCGTTTTTATCTGCCTGCCTCCGGTGGACTAGTTCGAGAAATTGTCAATTCATCACAATTATTATCGGCTAATTCCCTAAGCAGCATGTTTAACCAAATTGGATTATTAATAGGTACTAGTTTAAGCGGTTTGATCATTGCTTATGCTAGTCCTGTTTCTGTTATGTTTTTCAATGCTTTCTCTTTTCTTATTTCAGCACTTTGTACATTCCTTGTGAGAAAGAATATTATCGTTCCAACGAAAGATTCTAATTCGAATGAATTAAATACATCTAATGTTTTTTTTAGAGATTTTAGGGAAGGTGTAACTTATTTAAAAAATAATAAGCTTATTGTAAAGATTGCTTCTATCCAATTAATATTGTATATCGCCTTATATACTTCCAATGTTTTACTACCAGTATTTACTGGGAACGTTTTGGGCTTAGGATCAAAAGAATTTGGATTAATAGACTCAGCCTGGGCTGCTGGAGCAATTTTAGGAGGTATATTATTAATTAGTATTGTGAAGAAAATAAGAGAAGATAAAGTATTATCCATCGGTATGTGTTGTTTATCTGGTGCCATATTGTTGTTTTTAAGTGCTCATAATGCGTACCAGGCAGTAATAGGATATTTTCTGATGGGACTATTTTTTGTTAGTACACGCATTAATACGGATACCATGATTCAATCTTCGGTAGAGACTCGTTTTCAAGGAAGAGTAAAAAGCACCATATCGATGTTTATCTCCTATATTAGTTTTACTTCATATTTATGTGTAGGATATTTAGGAGAGAATATAAGTTTACGTATTTTATACCTTTGTATCGCAATTATTATCTTAATTGGAGGGGTATATTCTTTACTAACGATTTCAATAGCCAAAAATATGAATAGGAAATCTGATAAAATTTCTGTTTAATGTTTTGGCATGTTTTAAAGAAAGTACTTATATTTTCTGATGAAGATAAAAGATAAATCAAATGGTGACAGAATTAAGCGAGCCGTTGATTTTCCAAGGAAAAGAATATGAATGTTACTCGAATAAGTCATTTTTAGAAGCGGTAGAGGAGGATAGAATGTAAGTTATCTATCCTTTTATATTTGTAGCAAAAATAAAGTTTTAAAGGAGATAAATAAACGAGTATTTTCCAACTATTTTAGAAGAAAAGAACGTTTATTCCAATGTAGAAAGCAAACAATAAATAAAGGAAGAACTGAAGAAAATGGGATACTTGTACTTTAATAGAGCGGCAGCATCAACGGACTGATCAGAAAAGGAATACTTTTTTCTGTCATTCCGTACGTGTCGCTTCGACACTAAAGAATCCGATAACCACGGAATCTACGGCTTTCGCCTATATGCCGCCGTATCGAACGAGCCGATAAGCATAAAAGATAAAAAAGAGGATAATTCCCGGTTGTTTCCAGGAATCGTTTTCACTTGCTTACGCATCGCTCTTTTTATCCCAATAATCCACGTCTTTCTAGAGGCATCGAACCCTTGCCGTTTTTTCTGTTTGTTTTCCTTTTCTATCCTTCCTTTGTTCTCCCAATTGTAGCAAGTTAGCTTATGACAGCGGGAAGGGCGGGCGTTTTGGGAAAGAAAGCGAAAAAGCCACGTGGGCTAAACAAGCGTAACTTTGCCAACTACGCAAAGGAACGCTTGCTAAGTTATTGGGCTTTTCTCGATTTCTAACGAAAAAATACAGAAAGAAGGAACCGATTAAATAGTCATTCCAAATCGGGAAAAGGCTTTATACATTTAGAAATGAAAAAGTTGTTATTTACTATTTTTTAATAGTTCACTCCAGTTGGGAGGAAAGCCAATGTGAGAAAACTCAATACTATCCTCATACTCCAAAATCAGTGCTTCTAAATCAGTAACAAATCTTGTTTTTTCCATATTAATTAATAATCTTTGCATGATGTATATTGCAGCAAATATATATCGATTATCCACTTGTTCTTTTTCTTTCTTAAATAAGCGAGGCTTGAACGTTATCATCTTAATCTTCCATAGTGTGCACAAACATTACGAACGTTCGATAATGTTTGCAACCAGCTTTCTAGGTATAGGTATGGAACATTGTAATACATTTTAGCGATGTGTTTTTTTACATCTTCGTTTAAATTTCGATATAGTTTGGATAAGAATCCAAAGGATGTTACTTCCATTGCCGCCCAAATAGGGATTTCTCCATGATAATTTTTATAATTTTCGGTCAAATTCGTATAAAGAAAATAATGTTTCAAAGGATGAACCGCTAACATACTGCTCTTTATTTAACGGATTTTTAAGAGTAAGTCCGTAAGCTGTAAGTCGATAATAATTGATCCTTTGTAGTGTTTTTTCAGCATTGTCAGAATTCTCTATATGTAAATTTCTGCTTTTAAATAATTCCACTTGTTCCGTATATGTAGTGGGTAATTTAACTTTTGGAATATCTTTTTCAGAATCCAACGTAACATTTCTCCTTGAATAAATAAAATGACCCACCTTGGTCCGCATTGTTAAGAGGCGTGGTGGGTTCTATTACTATGATCATATACCTTGGGAACATCTTTGTCAACGAATTGAAGTGAATACGCTTTATAATGTTTTCGTGTATATAGCATGTAGGGATAAAGGATAAAGGTAAAAGAGTACTATTAAAAGTTTTGGGATGTGCTACAAAATTAGTTTCAACGTTACGTCTTAATTTATTTAAAACAGAAAAAAGGTATAGAGACTAGGAAAAGTTATGAGATCCGCTCAAATATTAATGGCACAACACAAGCAGAATATGATCAAACTTTTTCACAAAAGTTCTTCAATCCTAGATATTTTAAGATTCTTTATTTGGTTGATTCGATACGGATATGTAAAGTATAACGAACTTTCTCTAAAAGTATTCGATTTGAAAGATGCTATTTATAAGTGATTTTAAGTGTTAAATAATCAAGAAAAGATAACATAAACGTTTCTTCCAACGTAGAAATAAAACAATAAATAAAGAAAAAAAGAAAGTAGTATAACAAGTAATTTTTAGGATTTAGAGCGGCAGCACAACAGAATGATCAGAAAAGAAATACTTTATTCTGTCATTCCGTACGTATCGCTTCGACACTAAAGAATCCGATAACAACGGACTATACGGCTTTCGCCTATATGCCGTAGGTTCCTGTCTTCTTTGCAGCAGGCCGCCGCATCGAACGAGCCGAAATGCTTAAAAGATAAGAAAAAGAGGGGAATTCCCGGCTGTTGCCAGGAATCGTTTTCGCTTGCTTACGCATCACTCTTTTTACCCCAATAAACCACGTCTTTTCAGAGGAATCGAACCTCCAAAAAGACGACTGTATGAAGAAAGTACGTTCATACAGAACGCTTTTTTGATAAATGAAAAAGCTATGTGCTAAACGGCTGCGGGCATCGAACCCTTGCCGTTTTTTCTGTTTGTTTTCTGTTTTCTATCCTTCCTTCGTTCTCCTCATTGTAACAAGTTCGCTTATGACAGCGGGAAGGGCGGGCGTTTTGGGAAAGAAAGCGGAAAAGCCAAGTGGGCTAAACAAGCGTAACCTTGCCAACTACGCAATGGAACGCTTGCTAAGTTATTGGGCTTTTCTTGATTTCTAACGAAAAAATCTTCCAAACATTGTTGAAAGTACCTTTGTAGCTTCAGATAATGAGTACAAACTTTTAGGAGAAGTTGGTAATTTTGGATTACTATATGATAAACCTATTTTAGTAGGTAAAAAAGATACATATACTTGGTTTTCTGGATTAAAAAGAATGAAAGAGATCAATTATTAGGAAAAGAAATTAAACTATATGCCCAGAATGAAAAATCTGATAAAAAAACTTTACTATCAACTGGAAAAATTGAAGTATTAAATAGTGATGATCCACAAGCTCCAGATAGTGATTCTGTATTAAAATTTAATGCTCCATTAAATCTAATGTCTGAAGGGAAATGGAAAATTGATTCTTATGTAGATAAAAAACGATTAGGAACTACTATTTTGACTGTACAGTAAACGAAAGTATTAAAAGCATACTTAAAAAGCTAGAATTTAGGAAAACTCCTAGCGTGGATCTAAGCGTTGATGTGGTCCTTTTATAGAAGATATAACGATAACTACAAGATTAGAAGAACGTAGGAAAGAATTAGAGATAGAAGTATTCATGTAATGCTCAATAAGAAAGTATATTACCACAATATAAAAGAGCACTAGGAACTAAAATAGAGGGAGGGAGATCTTCCTCTTTTTAATGGAGTATTTTTCGTATAAGGTAATTTTAATTGTAAAAAAACCAAGGAAGGAATAAAAGAAGAAAACAACGTTTCTTCCAACGTAGAAAGATAAACTTATTAAAATTAAACAAAGTACTATTGGGATATTATGTTAAAATATGATATATGGAGGTTGCATATGAAAAATCAAAAAGGAAAGCATTATTTATATATTATGTTATTCATTCTAATATTTGCCCTATCCGCTTGTTCCCAAAGTCCTCAATTCGAAACGTATCAAGGCGAAGGTTTAAGCATAGCAGTGGTTGGAGAGCTGCCAAAAATTAAGGAGGAACAAATTACTTTTCATGAAATTTCTTTTGGGGAACTGACAACTAAAGAATTAGATTCTTATAATGCTGTATTTATTATGAAAGAAAATCTAAAAAAAGCTGCTGAAAGTCAATATGCAGATGTTTACTTAAATTCAACTATTCCATTCTTTTTTATAGGAACTAATAATTATGTTCCTTTTACTGAGAAAGATTTAGAGTACGAGAAGACTTGGGATTGGACTGCTGGTAATAGTTATGCTGTTGGAGTTCTTAAATCACAAGAAAATGATACATTAAAAGAATGGGAATATGGTTTATATAATGATGAAAAGACTGCTGAACATATAAAGGATGTTTATTCAAGAATTTTTAAGACAATTGCTGAACTAAATCTTTAAGATGTAAAAAGGCACATAACCAATATGCTCCTTTTTTAGTGCTTTTTTGTTGCTAATTAAGTTACCAATTAAATTTAAATAAAGAAATAAACGTTCCTCCCAATGTAGAAACCAAACAAAAAATAAAAGAAGAAAAAGGGATACTTATGTTTAAAATGTCGGTTGCACTACGGACTGATCAGAAAAGGAATACTTTTTTCTGTCATTCCGTATGTGTCGCTTCGACACTAAAGAATCCTGAAACCTAAGGACTGTACGGCTTTCGCCTATATGCCGTAGGTTCCTATTTTCTTTGCAGCAGGCCGCCGCATCGAACGAGCCGAAATGCTTAAAAGATAAGAAAAAGAGGGGAATTCCCGGCTGTTGCCAGGAATCGTTTTCGCTTGCTTACGCATCACTCTTTTTACCCCAATAAACCACGTCTTTTCAGAGGAATCGAACCTCCAAAAAGACGACTGTATGAAGAAAGTACGTTCATACAGAACGCTTTTTTGATAAATGAAAAAGCTATGTGCTAAACGGCTGCGGGCATCGAACCCTTGCCGTTTTTTCTGTTTGTTTTCTGTTTTCTATCCTTCCTTCGTTCTCCTCATTGTAACAAGTTCGCTTATGACAGCGGGAAGGGCGGGTGTTTTGGGAAAGAAAGCGGAAAAGCCAAGTGGGCTAAACAAGCGTAACCTTGCCAACTACGCAATGGAACGCTTGCTAAGTTATTGGGCTTTTCTCGATTTCTAACGAAAAAGTCCAGAAAGAAGGAACTTTTCTGGACTTTTCCTACCCAAAACTGGCAAGCGTGCTTCTTCGTCAGCACGCCCTTCCCCCTGTTTGCGCGAATTGTTGATCCTCTCTCAAACGCAGAAAGGAGAGAGGAAACATGAAAAAAGTATATGAAGTAGTACGCATTAAACAAGTAATCAAGGAAGTGGAGGGCGAGCAAAAATATATCATACGATCTCCTCAAGATGCAGCCATCGTTGCCGCAAAGTTTATCGGAGATGAAGACAGAGAAGTATTTTTCGTGATGTGTCTTTCTACCAAAAATGAAGTAGTAGCAGTACACCGCGCACACGTAGGAGGATTGAATATTTCCTTAGTTATTCCAAGGGAAGTATTTAAAGCAGCCATTCTTAATAACAGTGCTTCCATCGTTGTGAGTCACCAGCACCCAAGCGGAGATGTAAATCCTTCCCTAGAAGATATAACCGTAACTACAAGATTAGTAGAATGCGGGAAAGTATTAGGGATTGAAGTATTAGATCATGTAATCGTCAATGCAAAAGCTGATTATTACAGCATGAAAGAGCACGGGCAAGTGTAAGTGAGGGAGAGCAATCTCCCTTTTTTTCTTCGGAAATCTTTTGATGTTACTGTTATTTTTTAATCAAGGAATAAAAGAAGAAAACAACGTTTCTTCGAACGTAGAAAGCTAACAATGAAGATAGAAAGGAAAATTGGATAAATATTAATAGTACTTTTAAATACAAATATACAGTTTCTTCGTACTGCGCAATAAATACAATTACTATCTCTAGTGTTGACATGGAGTTAACTCCTTGTTTTATATTGTAATCATCTTAAAACAAGGGGTTGGAATCATGAAAAAATACACTGTTATTTTCTTCTTTATTACATTTTTAATTGGAACTGATACATTCTTAGTTGCTCCATTATTACCTACACTTTCAAGATATTATCAAGTATCTACAAGTATATCAGGTTGGCTTGTCAGTGCTTATGCTATAGGGTATGCCTGTTTTGCCCTTCTTTCTGGACCATTCTCTGACGGAAGAGACCGAAAAAAAGTACTATTTTGGGGCATGCTAGCGTTTACCCTTTCAACATTTTTATGCGGTCTTTCTGAAAACTTTGTTATGATGTTAGTATTTCGCCTATTAGCTGGTATAAGTGCTTCATTTGTAACACCGCAAGTTTGGGCTTCAATACCTGTAGTTATTAAAAGAGAATGTGTTGTGCAAGCAACGGGTTATGTAACTGCGGGTTTTGCAGTTTCTCAACTCATTGGAATTCCGATAGGTAGTTACTTAGCTGTATTGTCTTGGAGAACTCCATTTTTTTTTGTTTCGGTGTGTACTTTGTTTTTATCCGTAATAGTTTTATTTTTGTTACCAAACTTGACGGTTGGACAGCATAGTAAGCAATCCATGATGTCTATATTTGTAGATTTATTTAAAAATAATAAAGCACTTTGGTTCTTACTCGCCTACTTTTTCTTTGAAATGGGTATTTTTGCTATGACACAGTTTACTGGGACTTGGCTATCAATGAGTTATAAATTGACCGTTGCCGGCATTGGAACCGCAATGCTTGCAATTGGAGCAGGTAATTTAATTGGAACATTAATTAGCCACCGTGTTACTAATAAATTTGGTTTTAAGTGGGTTTTTCTTTCAGAATTGATTATTATTGCTATTCTTTATATCGTTCTGCCATTCTCGTCCAACTTAATCATATCGATTACCATGCTTACACTAAACTTTTTCGTTAATGGTCTCCTTTTTCCTTTACTCATGGTGTCTATGCAACAATCTGCTCCAACAATGCGAAGTACTATTTCTGCGTTTTCTAACGCTGTCATGTATCTTGGTACTACCATTGATGGAATAATAGGTGGGTTTCTGATTACACACTTCTCAGGATTTTACGGAGTCTCTTTCTTTGCTGCCATTTTAACTATAATAGCACTAATTGTTTTCTCAGCCACTAGTCTCTTGCAAGAAGAAATTAGTTTAGTATAATCGTATAAACGGGTGACAAACAAGTTTCTATTTACTAAAGAATGACCATACTGGGTCTTTATGAGGTGATGATTTGAAAACCTATAGAATTTCTGAAGTATCCATGCTTGTTAATCTTTCGGTTGATACTTTGCGCTACTATGAAAAAGTTGGTCTAATTTCAGGTCTATTAAAAAACAAAAGAGGGTACAAAGTTTACACGGAAAGGGATATCCTTTCCCTCCGCTTTACTATCAATCTAAAAAAGACAGGCATGCCACTAGCAGAAATCAAAAAATATATTGATTTTTATGCAGAGGATTATTTAGACGAATGCTATGAATTATTAAATGCCCATGCTACATTGGTAAAACAACAAATTAAAGAGAGAGAAGAACTCTTGGAAATATTAATTTATAAATTATCTAATTTCAATGAATTAATTAAGAAAAAGAAAGATAAGTTTAAAGAGCTTGACATATAGGTGTTAATACACAGTACGTTGATTGCGACATAATGTTTCCACTATGTCGCAATAAGTGTCTTTGTTGTAAAGCAAGATAACCATGTCTTTTTAGAGGCATCGAAACTCACAAGGACGACTGTATGAAGAAACTAATTTATATGGATTCACATAACTGTGATAAGCATTCGAGCTTTCAAGTGCTCGTTTAGTTTCCGCATCAATAATTGTGTGTTTCCAATACTCTTTGTTTTTAGTCTGAACAAATGAAGCAAAGAAATATACTTGTCGTTCTGGATGTACAAAAGGAGAAAGTTCCTGTTTTGGTTGACCGAAATATCTTCCTGTTTTCTTCTCGAAATTTATTAGTGTATAAGGTGTTTCTTTATAAGATAGTTTACTCGAATACTAAATGTAGCATCTTCAAAAATTCCTGATATACTTCTTTATTCAACTGCTATAGTTGAACAAATCGACCGTCTTTTGATGGTCGATTTGTTTGTATCAAATATTTAACAGTATAGTTTTATAGGGCTAATATATTAAACAAATAAAATATGCAAAACACCTTAAGTTAATTGATAATAATAATAAAAGACAATTCCACAAAGAAAAGCAAGCAGAACGAAACCCTACCTCATAAATTAATGTGATGTAGGGTTCTAATCGTCCATTTCTGTATAATAAGAGTTATTTGAACGCCATAAAGATACTTTTTTTCAAGGTCATGTACATAATCGGCGTTAAGATTTGATAGATTTGCATAAGAAAAAATCAAAATTAATTAATTTAGTAAGAGGAAAAGAACGTTTCTTCGAACTTAGAAATCTAACAATAAAGGAAGAATAGAAGATAGAAAGATAATATATCTCTTTAGATATCTTTTATAGAAATCACAATTCTAAAAATCCATCTGCGCAGGTCTAACTTAGTCACTAACTCATAACATAAGCTATATTCCGTTGTGAGCTTGGAGAATATAAATTCAGAGATGTGATTTATTCCTTAACAATTATAATAAGCGAATACTTGAAATCAGCGTATGTAAAGGACAAGGATAAATCCGTTTATAGTAAAGAGGAAAAAGAGAAGGGAATCTTGCAAGAAAAATTTTTAAAAATTTCTTGTTTCAGATAACTGTATAGAAATATTCAATCATGTAATGCATATCAAAGGAGATCCTTAAGCATGAAAGATCACTAGAAACTGTAAAAGAGGGAGAGAAATCTCCTTTTTTTCGTGGAGTATCTTTCATATAAGGTAATATTAATAGAATAACTTTCAAGGAAGAAAGAAAAGAAGAAAACAACGTTTCTTCTTTGGTAGAAAGATTCCTTGTGGAACCTTTAATTATTCTTCTAAATCATCCTTCTATTTGTTTCAATTATTCTAGTTATTTCTAAAAAAATCTTCTTAGACTAGATATAGTTAAATAGCAACCTCACTCGATTTCGATAACCAAAAAATAAAAAAGACTTTATACGAAGG
This sequence comes from Niallia sp. 03133, assembly GCF_052663225.1. Taxonomy (NCBI): domain Bacteria; kingdom Bacillati; phylum Bacillota; class Bacilli; order Caryophanales; family Bacillaceae; genus Niallia; species Niallia sp. 03133. Next base: position 59,245 of record NZ_JBQTCY010000012.1, on the reverse strand, counting down.
TTGTTTTTGAAATGCTGACGCTATAAAATCACTATTAATTGACAGTTTTTTATTGTTTTCCGTCTTAGTTGTTGGATTAACAGCAGTTTCAGTAGTGATATTTTGACAACCAAAAAGAAGTGAAGATATAAAAGTTAAGGATAATGAAATAAGAATAGCTTTTCTCAAATCACATTACCTCCCAAAGTTTATTATTAGTATCATTCTCATTTGACGAGTCAGCCCATCTAAATGTTTCTATGGATAAATTTCAACACAGAAAATCTAAATACCAAAAACAACAAAACTTTACGAAAACAGCCTTTCTTAATAAATCAACAATAAAATTTAACATAGCCTATAACAAAAAAAGGTAGCGTATTTTTAAGTGTGAAATACAGCAAAGATTTAAACGGTGACCTGGGTGGAACAAGAAATCGAGAATAATAGGATAAAAGAATCCTCACTGAATGGCTTTTCTTGTATCATGGCAATGTAAAATAGAAAGGACATGAATTACACTACTCTACTTTTCCATCCAAAAGGAGAAGTTCCATATGCCATATGCTTAAGAAACAAAGGGAACGCGAGGAAAAAAGCTAGAGGAGTATCAGAAGGGGAACCTTGTCGCGAGTTATACTCATCTCCATTTTGGATCCTGTCAAGTAATGAAGGAGAATTGGATCACGCAATGCAAGGGACACAACCATATGGCTAAAGCTCTTCCTATCATGTTTCTATGGAAGCATTCGGACAAAGGAAAAGAATAATAAAGTCATTGAAAAGATAATAAAATTATTAAAAAATAGAGCCGATACTAAGAAACTTAGTGTTGGCATTTTCCAGTCGTCGGAAAAATTAAGAATTAAAAGGGTTGAAAAAACAACAGGGAAAGTGTAAAGTTACACTAAATGATACCAAGAAAATATAAAGGTGGTTTAAATGAGGAAGAAAATTTGGATTGTATTATTCGTTTTATTTATTTTGATAGGAAGTCCAATTGCTTGCATAAAATTTAAAGAAAAAAGTGTTGAAGGTAATGTAATTAACTATTTGACAACCGAAAAAAACATTTCTAAAAAGGATATTATCTCTAGTGGATCGTTTATAGCAAATTTAAGTGGAAGTAAAAATTTTATGGTTGGTATTAAACTAAAGAATGATGATAAAACGTATTTTTATTATAAGGATAAAGGGAAAATTATTTTAGAATCTTATACAGAAAATGGAGTAGAGCATGTAGAAAATAAGCAAATGTAGATTTGAAATAAAGTTGAATGGTTTGCTGTGGCTTTTAATTATTGATTATTAATTGGAGGTGAGAATGATGATAAAAGCTAATGTTCTTATAATTGGAAGTATCATTTTAGCTACCATATTAGGAATATTTGGTCAGGGAATTGCTTATTTTTTGAATGAAAATATTATAGAAATTCACCCTATATACTATTTAACTGCCTTAACAATGATAAGTGTTTTCTTGTATTTAGTCACACCTGCATTAACATATATCGCTATTAAAAAACAAATAATTGAAAAAGATAGATTTGGTGTATATACCCTTGTTATTAGTACCATAGGTCTACCGACTTCCTTTTGGTCATTATTTGTTTTAGCCATGTGGTGGGGTTAATGTAAGAATTAGCAGTATAGAAAATGATCAAAATTATTCTATTATTCATTTTTCGATTTTTAACAGCTAAGAATTCCAAAATTATAACGATAAACCCTTCTGATAATTTGTGTTTTTGGAAGGGCTTAGGGGGCTTTTTAATTGGAAGTAAAACTGGAAATAAATACAAAATAATCGATAGCTCTAATGAATCTAGTGTAAGATAATAGAAAAATAAAAATTTTCCTGACTGGGTTTAGATGAAATCATCATGCTCTTTAGATTCTTCAGGGAGCTATCAATTCCTCTTTTTCAAGGAAGCGGATGCATGCTCCAAAATATTTTGAAGATACCATGGTACCTGGTGATAACAAGTATTATAAATATTTTAAATAAAAACTTCGAAGAAAAGAACGTTTCTTCGAAGTTAGAAACCAAGAAATAAAAGAAGGTAGAAAACATGTTTGTATTTGTTATGTTTTTTGATTTTTAATAGAAAAAACATAATGGTGATTAAAGATGCAGGGCATGGTTAAGTAACATTAGCATTTTTATTCCATGGTAGGTAGTAAAACTAAAAGCTGTTTATCCGTGGCTGAAATGATAAGTATTCTCCTCTTTTTCCAAACTGGTATAATCGTAACACTACATTTGCATATTCTTTTTTAGAAAGAGGATCTTCTAAGAGTAAAAGAATTCCTGCTCCAGTATCTTATGTTTTTTTCTGTTTTTTCCATTCTATTTTTAGTTCATTTCTCGATAATCTTACCGCTTCTTCTTCATTTTTACCGTCTGCTTTTCCTACAATTCGTTCGGCTTTATCTCGGGCATAAGAGGAATAAGCGACAAAACGGCCATCTTTGCATTTGTATAAATCTGTTATAATCGTCCCACCGATTCTTTCTCTTATCTTCACTATTCTTGCTTCCACTAAATTAGCTAGCGTATCCATTTAGTTCACTTCCTTTATCTTTTTTTATTACTTTCCATTTTTCTTCATTAAGTTTTCTAGATTTTTACATGAAAAACTGTAGATGATTAATTAAAAGCTTCAGGGTATGGATTAAGTAGCATTAGCATTTCTAATCCGGATATAGCAGGTAATTTTTGCAGGAATGGATCAAGTTCATGATAGGAGGTAAAACGAAAAGCTGCTAATTCGTGGCTGAAATGATAAGTATTCTCCTCTCTTACCAACTGGTATAATCGTAAAATTTGATTTTCATATTCTTTCTCAGAAAGAGCAGCTATCCCGATGTTTACATCAACAGGTGAAATCATAATCCCTTCTTTTTTCATCCCTTTCATAAGTACATTAGGATATACCACTGATATAGCAGAATTTGAACGAAACAATCACAACAACTCCTTTTTTTTATATAAAATATATACTAGATAGGAAGAAGATAATAGGTCTTTAGGCTATATTTAACAAAATTTTCACATTTTTCAGAAATATATTAAAAAATAGTTATGACAGCTTACTCTTGAAAAAGAAAAGAGCATTCTCCTTTTTTGATTTGTTCATCTAATTTAATAACGATAGTTTTCTTTTTCTATGCATTACAAATAAAGATTTACTAAGGTTAAAGTTGTTTTTCTCGTAAAATGAGATTAATTCTTCTTCAACAAATAATAAATATCCATGTAAGAAAGTTCCGCTAATAATTGTGATACTAGCAGTCCCTATGCGTAATTTTTAAATTTTCATGTAAATATTACATAAGCTTCATTAGGCTGGTCCTTCCTCTCTATTTTTTTTCAACAATTTTATTGTTTGTGAGCTTGAAATACAAACGTTTTCGGTCAGCCTGCAGTTTTAGCAATTACCTTTATTTACTCTCTGAGATTCTTTTTAAATTATCTAAAAGGATTTTTCTCATTTTTAGAGAAAGAATTAAGAGATAAAAAGAATCGTATAAATAAAAGAAGAAAACAACGTTGGTAGAAAAGAAGGTGGAAAGATTGGCGATTACGATTACGCTAGGGATCCAAAAAGGCGGCTGCGGAAAATCAACCACGACTGGAATTTTGTCCTATTTGTTGAGCAGAGATGGGTATAGGGTGTTGGCGATTGATATGGACTCGCAAGGCAACTTAACCGAGTTGTTGTCCGAACAGCCGTCTAATGAGTTTGTAGGGAAATCTGTTTTAGAAGCGATGCAGCATGGAAATATTAACGATTATATAGTTCCTATTGGAGAAAATTTAGATTTACTGCCGGCGAATAATTTTTTAGCAACGTTCCCAAGGTGGATCTACACAGGAATAACCTATACAGGTGATAGTATTCCTTTTAGTGGCATTCCAAGTTTAATTTTAGACCATTGTTTGGATGAAGTAAGAGATGAATATGATTTTATTGTGATTGATACGCCACCTTCTTTGTCCGAACAAACAACCAACGCGTTGTGCGCAAGTGAGTATGTTGTTGTTTTATTTGAATGCTCCAACTGGTGCTACTCGGCGATTCCTAATTTCATGGATTCGGTTATTGGAGCTAATCAACATGGAAACAGGGATACAAAAGTTATCGGCATATTAAGAACGATGAACGATGTAAGAAGAAATGATGCAAAAGCGTTCAATGAAATGATCGAAGAAGACTATCCGGATGAAGTGTTCAAAAAAATTATTACGAGAAAGGCACCAGTCGGTCGTTTAGCTCTGTATGGTTTTAGCGATAATAGTGAATTAAAACAGGCTTTGGAACAATACGAAGGATTTTATAAGGAGCTGATCAATCGTGTCGAACGTAAATGATATTAAGAACAGAAGAAGACTTCAAAAAACGGTTACCCCAACACAAGCACTTTCACAAGAAGTAGAAGAAAAGAACGTTTCTTCGAAGATGGAAAAGAAGGTAGAAAGAAAGCGTGTATCGTTTGATCTTCGAACCGATTTACATAAGCAATTGAAAATGCAGTCTATACTGGAAGAGAAAAGTATTTATCTTTTAATTGAAGAAGCATTGGAAAAATACTTGTCAGAAAAATAGGTCTCCACCATTTGTGGGACCTATTTTTTCCTGGAAAAAGTATTTCCTCCAACTACAACTTTTGTTACCCTTTTATAGGGATGACTTAATGGTTGGTTGTGTTCGTCCTATGCAGAAGAATAAATATAAAAAATTTTTTATGTAAATTCATGTTGAATTACCATTATTATAGGTATATGGAGGCAGTGTATGGACTTACTAGAAAAACTTAAAAATAAAAATATGAAAATAGTAGAACTGCCTAAATGGGGGGCTTATTTACGGAAAGAATGGGAAAATAACTTTGCTCATCATCTTAATGAGAAAGAAAAGAAGTCCATTTATTTAATCGAGAGTGGACGGGTTTCAGGCTTTCTCTGGCATCTGTTTAGTTATAATAAAAAGGATTATTTTGAAGGTGAAAAAGCTGAGGAAGCATTCCATAATGAACGAAAGAATAAATGTTATATCTTCTACCAACATTCGGATTACGCATTGCTTCTTGAGAATGCTTCTTTGTTTCACAAAAATGACCTAATGGATGAAACAGATATATATGTTGTAGATAAAGAATTTCGCTGGACATTTGTCATAACACACGAAACAGGTTTGTGTGGTCCATATTTTAGCCGGAATAAAAATTATAAGTAAAAAAATAGATTGAATATAGAAATAATGTGGGTATGGAATTGTTGAGTTAAAATAGAGTTGTTCCGTTAAAGAGCTATTTAATGGAGTAAAAGGTTTTATACCACTTTTTTTATAAAGTAACCATCGTTATCTAGAAGACGAAAACGTTGATATATCATATTATGAAAAGAAGCCATCCGGAATAAATTCCGAAGGGCTTCCTATTCAAATAAGTTTTTCGCATTAATATTTAAGAATTAACTTAATGCTTTAACCAGGCTCTTTCCGAATTCTTTCGCACCATCTGGTCCATCGCCTGTAATAATATCATCATGTGATACGACATGTTGCTCAACGTATTCTACGTTATGAGCTTTTAATTCGTTCTTTTGTACGTCAACGGGGTAGCATGTTGCTTTTCGGCCAGTAAGTAAACCTGTTTTAACTACAGTTACAGCTCCGGCACAAATTCCTGTTACAAGAACATTTTGTTCATGCGCTTGTTTCAAGTAGCTTAGTAATTCTTGATTTCCCCATAAATGATCGTTCGTACCAGAACCTCCAATGACAGCAAGAGCATCATAATCAGTAGCTGTAACCTCAGAGAAGATTACTTCAACATTTGTCTTTCCTTGATAGTCTCCTGTAATTTCACCTTTTTTGGTGCTTGCAATGGTTACTTTGACCCCTGCATTTTCTAATGCTTCTTTAGGTTGAAATAATTCATCTTCATTAAATCGTTCTGGTGGTATAATTAATAATACTTTTTTACTCATATATGTTTGCCTCCTAAAATAGAAAAAGATTTGTATTTAAGAACTAACTTCATTCTACCGATGGTTTTCTATATTGTGAAGAATGCACTTTTTTGTGCGGAGGTTACCAAACGGTTACTATTAAAAGAAAAGGAGTTAACCCCATGTCGGATATATTAAGAGAAGAGATTAAAAAGAGAATATTAAATCATGATTATCATTGTGAAAAAGAACTTACTTTATCAATTATTAGCGGAAAATGGAAAGTGGTTATTCTGTGGCATTTAGGTGTAGAAGGACCACATCGCTTTAGCGAACTTCAAAGACTTTTCCCCGGAATATCTCATAAGGTTTACGTGAGCTGATAGAAGATGGAATCGTTCATAGAGAAGTTTTTCCAGAAATTCCTCCGAAAGTAGAATATTCAATGACTGAATTAGGGATGACGTTATTACCAATCGTTGAGATGATGTATGAATGGGGCAAAAAACGAATAGCTCAAATTAAAAACAAGAAAATATTTATTTAGAAGAAGAAAAACTAGGTAGTTTCCATATACTTATGTTAATAAGACAGAAAAAGAAATAAGTTTTATCTTGTTCAATTCGTGCGCGATTGTTTATGAACGAAGGTAGAAAATGATCAAACTTTTTTATAAAACCGAAACTTAAATATGCTAGAGAAGAATCCATTTTGATCAATCTTTTTTCAAAGTGGATTCTTCTTGTTCACCGCAAAATACGGGGTTGTGAGGTGTTTTTGATCAAACTTTATTTAAAAGCAACAATAGTAGAAAATTACCCAGAAGTGCAGTCTGTTCATATTCAAATTAACCATTTATCAACGTGTGATGGTAAGAGGAAGTTCAGTTATTTAGATGATGGTATAACAAATCGGCAATATGCTATTACAACAATTAACTTATTTGATGGCATGGAGTATAGGGTACTGGAAATTGAAAGAGAAACACGATCATTATCAATGCTAATACTATCTTCAATATTAACTATTAACTGGAATCATGTAACTGAAGAATTGCTACTTAATTTAGTGAATAGCAGTGGTGTCTGGGAGAAAGAGTGGCTAGGTAAATTAGAACAGCAAGGAATATTAGTGAAAAAAGCGAAACATAGCAAAAAAGATTATAAGCACAGAGCAAAGTTATTATTGGAAAAATTGTTAAAATACTAGGGGTTAATAAAGTTACAATTAAAAATGGTACTGTCAATATTTTTGTGTAAATGACTTTTCAACCTGTTTAGATAGAATGTCACCTTTGGTATAATAATAACTGTGCTCGAAGGATTGATTTTATTTATTGGTAGGGCTAGCCCTGCCAATAAACAAAATTTAAGATTCGAGTTCTTCAAACATCGTTACTAATGCTGCATGTGCCTTGTTAAACATATACAAATATTGAAAAGGACTGCTCATAACTGGGTAGTCTTTTATTATTTTTGAAAGGTTCTTATTCCACTAACGGGAGCTTTGATTCAAGAAGGATTCGCGGGTTTCTTCTGGAACTATCAGGGCAGGTTTGTTGAATAAGGATTTAAACTATTCTTTCAAATTAAAAAAATAAAAAGGTTTATTGTTCACATGTTATAGAATGAATTATTAAACCGTAATATAGAATTTAACATTATGCACTTTTATCTCGCCTAATGTTAAAAAAAATCCAAAACTTTTTCTTTACCAATCGTTCTCGAAATGATACTATAGATTTGTAAGGTTATTAGCTAATTTTTGTCATAATGAGAATGTTCATTCTAAAAACATCACTTAGCACTATCTTAAGTTTACAGAAACATATTGAAAATTCTTTTTTAAAGGAGCTGAAGCTGTTAAAACGTATGGTTCATACACACAATTGGTAAAATTGGTAGTAACTCTTTAAGCTGATATTTACTGTTCATTCTTAAAATGATATTATTGGCGAGGAACGAGAAAATCAATATTCTTCACCTTGTTGAATGATGGATATCTTTGAAGTTATCATTAAGATTTTCTGGTTACTCTAAGATTACTCAAAGGAAATGATAGTATGGCTAGAAATAAAGAATTTGATGAAAATGAAGTATTACGAAAAGCTATGGAACTTTTTTGGATACAAGGCTATGAAAAAACCTCCATGCAAGATTTAGTGAAGTATATGGGTATCCATCGTCGTAGCTTATATGATACGTTTGGCGACAAACATACTTTGTTTATAAAAGCGTTGGATCATTATAATGAAATAATAAGAACTAGAATAGAGAATGAAGTAAACCAGCTGGAATCGGTAAAGGATGCTATCAGGCAATTATTTGAAATGGTAATTGTCAGGGATAAACAACAACTTATTGGATGTTTGACGGTAAATACGGCAGTTGAGTTGTCTTTACATGATGATCAAGCAGCAGAAAAGGTTGTGGAGAGTTTTTCTAAGACCGAATTACTGCTAAACAATCTAGTGTTGAGTGGTCAAAAATCTGGAGAAATATCTAGACATCATGATGCAAAAAAAATATCGGAATTTCTTCATAATTCCTTAGTAGGACTACGTGTTATGACCAAAACTACCGATGATATAGAAAAATTAAATAATATTATTGATATAACACTCTCTGTATTAGATTAATTTTTTTACCCTTTTAAGAACGTTCATTCCCGAAAAAGTTAGTAATCAATCTAGCTGAACTTCACTTGTCAGCTATCAAGCAAAGCTTGCCTTGATATTTATTCAAAAATTCAATAAAACAGAAAAAAACTAAATGATAATTCAAATTACTTTAATTTAAGGAGAGATAATATGAAATACACAGTTATTACAGGAGCAAGCTCAGGTATAGGATATGAGACAGCATTAGCATTTGCTGCTCGGGGGAAAAACTTAATTATAGTTGCTAGAAGATTAGATAAATTAGAGGAACTAAAATCCACAATTCATAATATAAATCCTGAATTAGATGTTATTATTTGCTCAATTGACTTATCTGTAACAGATCAGGCATATAACCTGTACAACAAATTAAAAGGGTATGAAATTGAGACTTGGATTAATAATGCTGGTCTTGGTGAATCCGCATTTGTAGCAGATCAAAATTTAAGCAAAGTTGAAACACTGTTACGGGTTAACATAGAATCTTTGACAATCCTTTCTACATTATTTGTTCGAGATTATGCAGAGAAAGAGGGAACTCAGTTAATTAACGTATCATCGGCACTCGGATATGCAATTGCTGTTGGGACTATAACTTATTCTGCATCTAAATATTATGTTAGTGCCTTCACTGAAGGTCTTGCAAAAGAACTAGAATTGAAAGGTGCAAAATTAAAAGCAAAAGTTATAGCACCAGCTATGACGGAAACAGAATTTGCTAAAAATGCAACTAATTTGGATAATTTCAATTACAAAGAAAATTTGCCTATGTACCACACAGCTAAGCAAGTAGCTGGATTTATGATGGAAATATATGATAGTAATGCGGTCGTAGGTATTGTAGACCAAAATTATGAATTTAAAATAAGAAATCAAATTTATCCAATAATTGGAGGTTAAGTTTTTAATACCCTTTAGATTCTAATATTTGGAAGGGTGTCTGACTGTTAACTTAGCCGTTGTTGCCCAAATAATCACAAATATATTTCAGCAGTACAGATAATCTTTTAGTTTAATCTACTAATAACAAGGACAGTATAAACTTGAAATCTCGAATGAACATAACCTTGGGTTTGCTCCCTTTATCTTCAAAACATCCTTGTAATAATCTGACCCTTTAAATGCTGTGTTAGCTTTCTTTCCACATGAATTTTTAGAATGTTCATTCTAAAAAAGGTATGTCATTCAGCTAATTTATATTAAAAAATTTAGAACTCAATGTTCGAAGGAGAAGCAACTTAAATGACAACATTTACCATGCCATCTCAATCAGAATTTATTGAAGTTGAAGGTACTAGTTATGCTTATAGAAGGTTTGGTGAAAAAACGGGAGTACTTGTCGTATTTCTAGTTCACTTTAGAGGAACGATGGAAAATTGGGATCCTAATATGGTTGGTCCAATAACGAAGGAACGTCCAGTTATCCTATTTGATAACAAAGGGGTTGGTGAGACGAATGGGCAAACACCTGCTACGATAGCTGAGATGGCACAAGATGCAGGGAAATTTATTAAAGCACTTGGTTTAAATCAAGTCGATATTCTCGGTTTTTCAATTGGTGGAATGGTTGCACAAGAATTGGCATTACAAGAAGGGAATTTAATTAGACGAATCATCATGGCAGGTACTGGACCAGAATCTGGAATTAATCCTGATATGGAAATATTTGAAAGGATGAATCGACACGGTGGGAATGCAGAGAATGCTTTAGATGACTTCATGTTTTTCTTCTACCGTTCAACTGAAACAAGTAAATCTGCTGGAATGGCATCTTTACAAAGAATTATCAATCAGAAAAAGGTTGAAAGTTCTGACCAAGTACAACATGCCCAATTAAAGGCTTTGGCAAAGTGGTCTCAACCAAAATCCAATAATGATTACAATTGGTTACAGAACATTAAACACCCTGTGCTTGTGACAAATGGTGATAACGATGTTATGGTTCCAACCAAAAATAGTTATATTTTAGCTGAGCGCTTACCAAAAGCACAACTCATTATATATCCTGATTCTGGTCACGGACACCTATTCCAATTTCCAGAACTATTTGCTGAGAACGTCAATTCGTTCCTGAATTCAACATCTCTATAAAAAATTGATAACGATTAAAAAGGAGGAAGTTATATGAGCAAGTTATTTGAATCAGTCAAAATTGGAAACATAGAGCTAAAAAACCGTTTAGGTATGGCACCAATGACAAGGAGTAGAGCACTGCCAGATGGCACACCTAGTGATTTGGCAGCAGAGTATTACGGCCAACGTGCATCTGTTGGTTTAATAATAAGTGAAGGCACTCAACCCTCAGATGATGGTCAGGGGTATTCTAATACACCTGGTATTTATACAGAATCACACATTGAGGGGTGGAAAAAGGTTACATCAAAAGTGCATAACGAAGGAGGAAGAATCTTTGTTCAACTTATGCATGTAGGCCGTGTATCACATCCTGACAATACGCCTCATCACCGTCAAGCTGTTGCGCCTTCTGCTATTGCGCCTAATACAGAAATATTTACAGCACAAGGGATGAAGGAGATTCCTACACCTAGAGCGTTGAGTGAAGGAGAAATAAAGGACGTTATAAATGAGTTTCGCTTAGCAGCACGAGCAGCGGTAGAAGCTGGTGCAGATGGGGTTGAAATCCACGGAGCAAATGGTTACATTATTCAACAGTTCTTAAGTGAAAATGCTAATCAACGTCAGGATGCGTACGGTGGAACGATTGAAAATCGCTCGCGATTTGCCATTGAAGTAGCAAAAGCAGTTGTTGATGAGATTGGTCCAGAACGAACAGGCATACGCTTCTCTCCTCAAGGAACACTAAATGGAATAGAAGAGGGAGAATCAAGTAGTGAAATGTACCGCTATTTAATCAGCGAGTTAGATAAGCTCAACCTTGCATATCTACACATCATGCACTTCGGAAACGAATCATTATTACAAGATATCCGTCAACTTTGGTCACAAGCACTTCTTATTAACCGAGCAGGACGTACTTTAGACCAACTTACTGTAGACTTGGATAATGAACTTGCGGACGTTATAACTGTAGGGACTTGGATGATAGCCAACCCAGATTTTGTCGAGCGATTGAAATTGGATGCCCCACTAAATACTCCGGATAGAAATACGATTTATGCAGGAGGAGCGGAAGGGTATACAGACTATCCGTTCTTAAAAGAATAAAACAGGCAAGGTTTAACAGTTAACGGAATCGACAAAACATTTTAGGTTAATAATGGTGCTTTAGGATACACAGACTAGACTATCAATGAATGAAATAAACGAATGATAAAAAACCATCAATGTAAGAATTGGTGGTTTTTTAGAAGGAGATTAAGAATATGAAAGCTGCTCAAATACAAAAATACTCGAAAAACATTGAAGCGCAGATTGTTGATATCCCTATACCAAGTATTAAAGATAATGAAATACTGGTAAAGGTAAAAGTTGCTGCAATAAATCCACTTGAAATATTAAATATTACAGGAAGTGTAAAATTAATACAAGACTATGATATGCCTCTTGTATTAGGAAATGAACTAACAGGGATTGTCGAAAAAGTGGGTAATCATGTATATGGTTTTAAGGTTGGAGATCCTATTTATACAAGACTCCCTATTGAAAAAATTGGGGCATTTGCAGAATATGTTGCAGTTGATGCTAAATCCATATGGCATTTGCCGAAAAATTTAGATTTCGTTACTGGAGCTGGTGCACCTTTAACTGGTTTGACGGCATATCAAGGCTTAATAGAAGAGTTAGAAGCAAAAAAGGGACAAACAGTGTTTATTCCAGGAGGATCAGGAAGTTTTGGCCAAATGGCTGTTCCTATAGCTAAAGCAATGGGATTAAAGGTTATTGTTTCTGGTAGTCCTTCCGCTAAAGAGAGAACGTTGAATGCTGGTGCAGATCAATATATTGATTATACAAAGGAAAATTATTGGGAAATACTAGACGAAGTTGATTTTGTAATCGATACTCTAGGTGCTGATGAATTCGAACGGGAGTTATCCATTATAAAACCAGGCGGTCGGTTACTAAGTCTTCGTACTGCACCAAATAAACAGTTTGCAATAGATCAAGGTCTTCCTAAATGGAAGCAAATTATTTTTGGAATAGTTGGCTCGAAATTTGATAAGAAAGCAAAGAAAAAAGGCGTTCAATATCGCTTCATTTTCGTAAGAGCTGATGGAAAACAATTAGAAAAAATTACAAAAATCATTGAAGAAAACAATATTGTTCCAGCTATTGACCCTACCAACTTTACAATTTATGACATTAATGATGCATTAAATTTAGTAGTAAAAGGAAAGACAAAAGGAAAAGTAGTTATTAAATTTTAAAGGAAAGTAGGAGTGGAAGTAGCAATGTCAATTCATTATTCTTACATTGACGCACCTAACTTATTCATTCAGCATCAGAATGGTAAACGGTATGCTTATAGAGAATTGGGAGAAAAAAAAGGAATCCCTATTATTTTATTGACACATCTTTCAGCTAATCTTGATAATTGGGATCCTAGGATTATCGATGGTCTTGCTAAAAGCCATTGGGTCATCGCATTTGATAACATAGGGGTAGGACTATCCAATGGTAAAGTACCAAATAACATCCCTCAAATGGCAAATGATGCAATCACATTTATTAAACTATTAGGATTTTTAAAGATTGATTTGATAGCTTTGTCAATGGGAGGAATGATTGCTCAAGAATTAATCTTAAAGGAACCAAGCTTAGTTAGAAAGCTGGTATTAGTTGGTACGGGACCTCGAGGAGGAAAAGGTATTTCCAATGTCATGCATATTACTCATCTTGATCTTGTCCGTGCAACTTTGACTTTCAAAGACGTCAAGACCTATCTTTTTTTTCCAAACACAGAGAATGGTAAGAAAAAGGCTAAAGAATTTCTAATTCAAATAAAAAAAAGGAAAAAACATCGAGATAAAACAATCAGTTTAAGAGCGTATAGAATGCAATTAGATGCAATCATTAAATGGGGAAAAGAGAAGCCTTCGGATCTATCCAAAATCGTTCAGCCAACACTAATAATAAACGGAAATCATGATCGCATGGTTCCAATAGAAAATTCATATGACTTGGCAAATAGAATCCCTGATAGTAAGTTGAAAATATTTGACCATGCAGGACATGGGTCCTTATTTCAATATCCAAAAGAGTTTGTCGAAATTGTAATAACATTCTTAAGTTGATAAAGTTTTATTATTTGGATTAGTTGGTGCTCGTGTGGATTTCTTAGTACGAAAATATTATAAAGGAATATCATTTTTTATTTGTGTAAAGTATTGGCAGCCAACTACAAAAAATCACAACACTTATTGAAAAAGAAAATATTAAGTCTTTTATAGACTCAATATATAAATTTACTGATATTATCGAAGCGTTAAAAAAGTATCTTCAGGACACTCACAAGGTAAAGTTATATTAGCTTTCGAATCTAGAATTTAAGTGAGCGGAAAAACTCTTTTTTACACATTAATATGCTTTCCTTACAAAGCAGTTGCCAATAAGGTAACTGTCTTTGTATGTGACAAACGCTTCAGCATTCCTTTAATAAAAGAACTACTACAAAAAGGTACTAATTTGTGAAGAAATGCACTTAAAGTAAAGGGGGCGTTTGTTGAATAAGATTGTTGATTTGAAATAAAGTTTAACCGTTTGTAAAAAAGTTTGATTAAAATACAATCTTTTTTTATGAGGATATTGATAAATCAAGGTTTCTATAACATTTTTGATCAAACTTTATTTTAAAATGCGTGTTCTAAAATATAGCTAACCTAAAGTTTTGATCAATCTTATTTATAAAGCTACAGTATGAAGAAAGAACGTTTTCATACAGAACGCTTTTTAAATTTTTCTGCCTTTTTGTCATACGAAATGAAAAAGCTATGTGCTAAACGGCTGCGGGCATCGAACCCTTGCCGTTTTTTCCGTTTGTTTTCCTTTTCTATCCTTCCTTCGTTCTCCTCATTGTAACAAGTTCGCTTATGACAGCGGGAAGGCCGGGCGTTTTGGGAAAGAAAGCGGAAAAGCCAAGTGGGCTAAACAAGCGTAACCTTGCCAACTACGCAATGGAACGCTTGCTAAGTTATTGGGCTTTTCTCGATTTCTAACGAAAAAGTCCAGAAAGAAGGAACTTTTCTGGACTTGTCCTACCCAAAACTGGCAAGCGTGCTTCTTCGTCAGCACGCCCTTGCCCCTGTTTGCGCGAATTGTAAATCCTCTCTCAAACGCAGAAAGGAGAGAGGAAACATGAAAAAAGTATATGAAGTAGTACGCATTAAACAAGTAATCAAGGAAGTGGAGGGGGAGCAAAAATATATCATACGATCTCCTCAAGATGCAGCCATCGTTGCCGCAAAGTTTATCGGAGATGAAGACAGAGAAGTATTTTTCGTGATGTGTCTTTCTACCAAAAATGAAGTGGTAGCGGTACACCGAGCGCATGTAGGAGGGTTGAATATTTCCTTAGTTATTCCAAGGGAAGTATTTAAAGCAGCCATTCTAAATAACAGTGCGTCCATCGTTGTGAGTCACCAGCATCCAAGTGGAGATGTAAATCCTTCTTTAGAAGATATCACCGTAACTACAAGATTAGTAGAATGCGGAAAGGTATTAGGAATAGAAGTATTAGATCACGTGATTGTAAACGCAAAAGCCGATTATTACAGCATGAAAGAGCATGGGCAAGTATAAGAGAGGGAGAGCAATCTCCCTTTTTTTTTCGTCGGAAATCTTTTGAGTTGTTACTGTTATTTGGTGTATGGCAAGAATCAGAAAGCAAGGAAACCTTTAATGTATTAAACCCTATTACTTCAAAGGAAAGATATGCATATTAAAAAAATCAGCAGATATTTTAAGAGGGAGAGTAGATGCTATAGCCCACTTAATAACAACGGAAATGGGAAAACCCGTTTCATAAAGTAACTCATTGCTGTAAGCTGACTCTTTGAGGAGTAAGATAGAGATATATGGGGAAATCTCACCTACACTTCGCTTAGAGATCCTATGAAATTCTATAAACAAAAAAATTGTAGAGAAATTAATAATTTCTCTACAATCTGATCCCTAGTTCTTAGACTAGGGCTTTTTATGGTTTTACTCCCAAAATAGAGGAGTAAAACAAATTTCAACTTATACAATCAGTTCGTATTATGGAGTCTTCTTTCCTGATTTAACAACGTATAACATATAAAGAAAAGCATATACGCCAGCTATTAAAGATAAAACGGATCCCCATTTATATACAGTTTGTCCACCATAAGCATACATCGCCCATCCACCAGCTAAATTTCCAATTACACCTGCGATTCCAGCAAATACGGCTGAAAACAAAGCCTGTCCTGTTGCCCTTAATTTTGCTGGAATGATTTCAGCCATGTATCTAACGGACGCAGATAGTAAAAGAGTAAAAGTGAAAGCCTGGAGTATTTGTAAAATTGCAATAATCTCAGGAGACTGAATAGAGAAATATAAAAACCATCTTAATGCATATAAAAAAGATGCAGCTACCAGAATCGGCAGCGGTTTGTATCGATCTAGTATTTTACCAAACGTTAAAAATACAAGCCCCTCCATCACTCCTGCAGTCATCCATGATAATCCAATGATCTGCTTAGATGCTCCCAATGAGGAGAGGTAAGTGGTTAATAAGCTTAAATTTAGCTGATGCGGAATAGAAACAATGAGAACAAATACTAAAAACATCAAAAATTTGCTATTTTTGAGTAAAATATAAAGGTCTTTTCGTTCAAATTTATTTCCTTTTTGTACAGGTTCAAATGTCTGATAAGCGAAAAAAAAGATCAGCGTCATTAAGAAGACATACACATAAATCAATTGGGATAGGTCGATGATGATAAGCAGATAACCTAACCCAATTGATGCAACCGCAAAACCAATGGACCCCCATGCCCTTATCGTACTATAACTCACCTTATGATAAACACTTATTTTAACGTTCATAGAATCATTCAATGGCATAATAGATGTAAAGAAAAACATAAGTAGAGCAATTAAGAAAAAGATTGGATAAAAACCATTTGCTATAAACACTCCTGTACATAACACCGTACTGCATGATGCCAACAATAGAATGGTTCGCCTTATGGAATTTATACGATCAGCTACAATCCCCCAAAAGGGCTGAGCAAAGATGGAAACCAGTGGGCCTACTGCCAATATAAATCCTATTTCCTTTGTGTTTAAACCACGTTCATGAAAATAAAGAGGGAGATAAGATAGAATAATGCAATAACTTGCCCAGAAAAAGAAGTTTTGCCCTCTTATGTAAATGAGAGATTTCTCGTTTGACTTCTGCAACTGACTTATAACATTAACTTCTGACATAGTTACACCGGACTTTCAATTAATTTTTCGGAACACTTCTCCATTCAAACGTTTTACCGTCTCTTTTTGAATGTTTACCTAGTTATATTCAAATTTAAAAATATTCGTTTAGTATTTTACCTAATGAGGCGATTCCTTCAACAATCTTTTCTTTAGACATATTCGAATAGCTGATTCTGCAATGATTAACTTCTCCTTTAACTGGAAAGAAGGCCTCACCAGGAACGTACGCTACTTTCGCCTCTGAAAGCAACCGTTCACGCATTAACATTCCAGCATCAATATTACTAGAGAAGGTCAGCCAAGTGAAAAGTCCTCCTTCAGGGTTTGTATAGGATACGGTGGAAGGAAGATATTCTTGAATGGCTTGTATCATCGTTTCTTTTTTCTCTTTATAAACCTCTCGAATGGACCAAATATGTTCATCAATATCGTATGTTTCCATAAATTTATCAGCCAGATACATATTAAGTGTACTGTTTTGAGTATCTGCAGCCATTTTTAATAGGCATAGCTTAGAAGCTATCTCTTTTTCTGCCACTACCCAACCCAAGCGCATACCAGGACATAGAATTTTTGAGAAGCTTCCTAGATAGATAACTCGTCCTTCTGTATCAAGGCTCTTAATCGGTGGAATAGCTTTGCCTTCAAAACGAATCTCTCTATATGGGCTATCTTCTAAAATCATCACATCATATCTATTAGCCAATTCAACTAAACGTTTTCGCCGCTCTAAACTCATTGTGACACCTGTTGGATTATGGAAATCTGGAACTGTGTAGATAAATTTGACTTTTGAATGAGTTTTTAAAGTTTCTTCTAACGCGTCCATATCCATGCCTTCTTCATCCATAGGCACTGTCTTGTATTCAGGCTCATAAGGATTAAAAGCAATAAGTGCTCCTAAGAAAGTAGGATTTTCTGTAACAATGACATCACCTTTATCAATAAACATTTTTGCAACTAAATCCAGTCCTTGTTGGGCACCTTGAATCATGAATAAATGATCTAATTCACAAGAAATCCCTGTATTCACCATACGTTGCACAAGCTTTTCTCTCAATGGCAGAAGGCCTTCGGATGTTGCATATTGAAGGGCTTTGGAAGCATTATCCTTCATAACATCCAAGAAAACTTCATTAAGTTTCTCAATGGGGAATACTTCTGGAGCAGGATACCCCCCACCGAATGAAATAATGTCAGGTTGAGCACCTAAAGCAAGCAGCTCCCTAATAGCTGATGGTTTTACTTTCTCCATACGACTAGCATATTTACAGTTCACTAGTTTTACCTCCAATTAAATATTAGTAAAAAGAATTGTTTAAGGCTATTAATGTTAATAAATTTCATATTAAAAGAATCATTTAAATAAATCTCTTTTACATTAGAACCAGAAACTTTTAGGTTAATTTATTTGTTTGTTAATTATTTTAACATGCTGTTTGACTAGGTTGTATATTATTCGATATAATCAAATAAATTCAAAATAAAATAAAGAAATAAAACTTTTATTCGAAATTAAATTCTTTTATACTCTTGAAGTGCAGCTTTTTTATGAATAATGTTAATTGGAGTGTTGTAAATGGAATCTATCGTAAGCAAAACTTTAGATAATATTGATATTCAAATTTTGAATTTACTACAAACACAAGCACAGTTAAGTAATATAGAGCTAGCAAAACGTGTCAATTTGTCTCCACCAGCTATACACTCAAGAATAAAACGTTTAGAAAAAGACGGTTTTATTAAAAGGCAAGTGGCCATTTTAGATCAAGAGAAACTAGGTTTTGATTTATCATGCTTTATTTTTATTAGCATGAATATACATCAGGGTGATAAATTTGAATTTTTAGAAAATTCAATAAAGGAAATGCCCGAGGTATTAGAATGTCATTGTTTAACAGGGGAGTATGATTACCTTTTAAAAATAGTCAGCAAAAATCGAAACGACTTGGAGGCATTTACCAGGAAATTATATAAACTCGGCATCACAAGGATTCAAACAAGCTTAGTTCTGAGAGAAATTAAAAATTCAACCGTTTTACCTATATAGAAAAAACCATTCGTTAGTAATCATTTATTCATATATGTACTTATTCCAGAATATATCATCATTCTTGGGCGTGAAAAGAGGGTATCCACTTGCCGAAAAATCGACTTATTGGACAGCCCCCATTTTTCTCCCCAAACTACCTTCATAGCATTATTAATCTTTTTTAGGGTTCTGTTGTTCCTCCAGTTGTAGTTGAAGTTTCTCCATCTTTTTTTCATACTCTTTTCTTAGGGAAGATAGGTCATCAATTTCGGAGTCAAATGATGAAATAATCTTGGAGGAATGTGTAAATGCGGAATTGATAACAATTTTTTAATTTTCATTTCCATGGTGTTTACACTTGGTTTGCTAGGAGAGGATAAAAGTTGGCGAAAAGTTAAAATATCGGATTCCCTTTCCTTATGAAACTCATCTTCAAAACCTTCTGCTGATCCCTCATCAGCAAAGGATTCCAGTAACGCATCTAATCGTGAACAAGTGCTAGGAGACAGCTGCTGATAAATTGATTTATACAAATTCTTTTCAAAAATATCAATGGCAGAATCGATCATTCGCTTTAAACTCCCGTTTGTAGGAGGTTCGACTTTCCATTTGCGAAACAGACTATATGCCTGGTTTTTTAAATAGTCAGTATCATGTGTAAAGTGAACTTGTTCATTTAACCAATCTGTCAAAAAATCATTGTCTTTTGCCGTAAGCTCTCTAAAATCGAAGAATTCCCTAAAAACTCGTATGGAACGTCGCGAGTTAGAAAGACAAGCAATAAAAGAAAAAAGAAAAGCTAATGCATGGCGAATTACTGGTTGGGGTGTCCACCTAATTACAGTAGCGCCGAAAATTGCAGAAGCAATTCAATTTTTCAAGGATTTCTTCTAATTAAAAGTTAGGTTCTAAATGTTCGGGCATTTCTTCCTCGTCCAAGGAAGAAATTTACTCGTCAACGTCCAGAGGTGCCAGCCTGAACAGGATGAACCTGACTCTATACGTATATTAGATACATACCCTTTTTAATTACAATTTATTTCTAATATGTTCAAATATCATAATATTTATACGTAAAAAGGCATCCAATGTCCGGTCGGATGCCTTTTTTGTGTGTCAGAATATCTTATTTAGAAACCCTACCTTAAATTCAAAATAAAATATCCTTTAAGTACGTATAAATTGCTCTGTCCAAGAGCTTTGAAAACCGTCAGAAAGTTACCTTGTCCATAGGTAACTACATTAACCATACTTATACTATAGTGAACTCCATTAAATGTGTCAATAAAGAATCGACTTTTGGTGCACTTTACACGTTCAATTTCGGCGCAATTTTTTTGTTCAATTTTGACGCACTTTAACGCTTTGTTTTCGTACATTTTTATTGAGGGGGAAAAACTAAAAGCAAAAATCTAATAGGGGTACCGTCAGGATTTTGACAATTTACAACGATAAGGATCCAAAACACAGTTATATCAAGTTTTATGAAGGTTTGTATCAATAGGGTTTACTCTATTGATAATCCAACTTATAACCGTGGTAAAAGCGTTTCAAACGTCTCATATATATGTCTCAAAATACCTTATCGTTGTTCAATTATACGTTTTTACTTCTCTGAATTGCTTACCGTTGTAAATCCGCATTTTCCTGACTCCACCCCAGATTAAAGATTTAAAGCAGCGTCTTAAGCAGTTTAAGTCCAAGTGCGTTGACTTTATTAAAGAGAACGCTCCAAAAGCATTTGATTTGATGAATTCTCTTGCTCAAAAGTTTAATTTGGTAAAAGACGTAAATAAATCCATTGAGCAGGATAAAGAACATGAAATAAAATTGAAAAGGCGCAGTCGGGATAATGGAATGGAGCTATAAAAAAGCCCCTGTTTTTACAGGGGCTTTTGAATAAAACGCCTTGCAATCGCACTTTATTCGTTCTCTTGCTTTTTACTATCGTCATAGTAATTTAAGAGCAAGCTTTTTTTATGATCAGAACCCTTCATCATGATGTTTGGAGAGATCTGCAAAATAGTATAATCGCAATTACTGATACTAAAAAATACGCTAGTTCCATTTAATGGGTTTATTTCCCAATTGTTAGTAGGGGCCATTATTTTTTTATAAATCTAAAAAATGCCTCTATAAAAGAGGTAATAAGTAAGTTATTAAGTTTTTATACATCATTTTTCATAAATTATATCATTATCGCTCGATAATCCTAAGACAGATTCTATATGGGGGTCGCCACCTATCCTAATCTCTGTGAATGTTTCTTGATCTTTATTTAAAATTAATGCTGAAGTTTTTTTATCTGTATAATTAACATAAACCTTTTGTATTTGTTTATTATTTAAATAGCCAGATGTTATAGACATCTTTTGTTGTATTTCTCCAGGTTTCATTCCTATATAATGAAAAATACTTAATTCTTCTGTATTTATTTTCGCATATTCGATACCAACATATTTATATTTATTACTTTCAATCTTTTGTGCTAAAAATATGCCAATGTATTTTTTTTTATCAATCGTTATTAAAAAAGTTACTATTGATAATAAAGAGTCATCATTATTAACTTCGGTTATTTTCACATTCTCTATTTCTGATATATTATTGGCTTTTTTTATTGAATTTACAAGTAAGTCTTTTAGTGAATTACTTATCAAGTCGTTTTCATCTTCTACTATGAGTCCATTAGAGTTTTTATCATTATTTGTAGTATTTACGTTTTTTTGTTGGCTATTAGAACAGGAAGCTAAAAAAATTAACACTAGAAATAAAATGAAGATAACATTAATTTTACTTTTTCTCATTTTTTCTCCTCTTTTAAAATTCATTTTTACGCAATAAGTTGAACCATTTTAAAATCTACAATAGGTATTAAGGAGCTTTATTATTATTTGAATTCTCACATAATTCTAAGGTTTTCTCAAAATTAATTAAGGAAATACTTCTTGATGTATTTTTCCAGCTACCTGTATAAATACTTGCTCCTTCTTTTATAATATTTTCAATATCTCTAGGCTCATAACCTTTGCATTTTGCCTTTAATAAAATCACTAGGGATGTGACTATTGGAGTTGAAACAGATGTTCCACTGAATTTTTCTATCAAATTCTCTCTTCCGAATGTGTAAATATCTTCTCCTGGAGCAAAAATGTCTACATGTTCATTTACCGTACTTTCATAAAGAATGTCATTCGATAAATTAATGGACGCTACTGAAATTACCCCCGGAATATTAAAGGCAGCAGGATAATAATTTTCATTATCACTATTATTTCCAGCTGAAGCTACGATAGTTATTCCGTTATCAACAGCTTCTTTCACCACCTCATGTAAATCTTGATCATAAATTGGTGTTGCTAAGCTAATATTTAACACATCAACTTCAATATTTACAGAAAACAAGAATTAATTGCTCTAGAAACAATTTTTTTATTGTTTTCTATGTTTATTAAAGGACAATTGGAGGACTCTTTAACAACCGTTTTGAAATCTTTTATTCATTTATTTTTTTTAGATATTAGATAAGGATAGTTTTTATAAAGTAAATAAGTAATACCATTAAAACAAAGTAATGTAATTAGTTGTATGAATGAAAATGCAAGAATAGTTAAGAATAAATCGAAATGAGCTTCACCTGGCGGAAAATCAGTCGCAGTATCTACAGTGAAATAATTAATAATATAAAAAATAAGAATAGAACAAAAGAAACCTATGTATACACTAACCCAATGATGATAAAATTCAATTTTAAATTTACTAAACCAAAGAAATATATTAATAGGTAAGAATATCAAAGTTAAAAATAAAAATTGAAAAATTGGAACTGTAATTTTGTCATTCATTATTGAAAAGTATAAATATTGACTTAAACAAATGATAATAACGTTTATAAATGCTACTATTATGGATGAACGTTTATTTGTATGCATTGTTTAATCCCCCTTTTTAAAATTTAACCTTGATTATATCATTTTTGTATAAAATACATATCTAAAATATATATGTACTTTATTAAGATCAAAATAAAAAGCATTTTACACTCGAAAAAATATCGAGATTTGTAAAATGCTTTTTTTCTATGTTAAAGGGTAGAAAAAATTATTCAAGGTATTCAAATAAACCTGGGATATTGTCTCGGTTTATCTTTTCTCTTTTAAGGGTTTTAATTACAATTTCTTTTAAGTCTTGTTCTAAATCATCACGATTAGCGTAATTAGTTTGATTTAAGCATTTGTTTATTTTAGGAGTGATTTTGTTAATTATATATAAAATATCGTCCTCTCCCAATCGCATATACCATACCTCTTTCTATCTTTTTAATACTGTTGTTAATTCAACTATGGCTGTTTCGAGCTTATCAATTTTTTGTTCAAACCTATATAAAAGATAAACTGTTATAACAATTGGAAAACCAAAATTGCCAATTAATTTAACGATCTCTTCCAAAATAAAAACCCTCCTTTAATTTATTAATGGCTTTATTTTTAGATTTAGTTACAGCTTGTTGGCTAATGTTTAAAATGGCTGCAACTTCATAATCCCTCAATTCTTTGATGTAAATTAAATAAAGTATTTGTTTTTGTCTTGTTGTGAGAAGTTGTAATGATTTATGTAAATTGGGATCAGACAGATAATCTTCTAACTGTGTGTAATATTCTGTAATTCGAAAGGGAGATGGAATCATTTCAGTCATGCTGTTTCCATCTTCCATAGGTTTATCTAAAACAAGCGGAAACCTGTGAGAATTTTCACGAAGGTTTTTATCAAATCTTTGGCTGTAAAAGTAAATTGCTTTAATCAAGTAAGCCACGCATCTTGTTATATATATATGTTTTTTAAATCTTTTATCTAAGGTGTTTTTTATGTCTTCTGTAGGCTTTTCTAAATGTCTTTCATAAAGGTTTTTATTGTCTAGATCAGCAAAAAAATCGTTCAATATTCTATCATTTTCACTTAAATTTTTAATTTTCAATAATATCACCTACTAACATATTATTTTTCATTTTAAAATATTTTTTGGTTAAGGACCTTATAACTAAAAAACCAATCAAAATTATACTTATTTTACTATTATATCGAACATATGTTCTTTTTAAAAGAGAAGAAATGGACTCTATATTTCAAATAAAGAGTCCAATTGACTTAAATAATTTCAAAATATTAACTTCTATATTCTAAAGAACAAAAAAGAGGAATTTTAACAACCAAATTACTTAATTAAATAATATTTAGTTGCTGAAATTGTACCGAGTATTGAAAAGGAAAGTTGATTACATATTTTTAAGTACTTAGTTAAACATATTTATACATATTGAATACCCTTAGTTAACATAATGAGTCCTATCGGCAGCAGCCAAAAAAGAAAAAGGCGGAATTCGTCCCTATTTGTGCAAATTCCGCCTTTTTGCGTTTGGGAAATAACGAAAAAATAGGCTCTATAATCAAAAAGCAAAAATCGTGATTGCTTCGTTTTTCTCCTGGATCCTACTCTTTTATCCAATGGACAAAAAAGACAGTTTATGGTCCGTTTTTACATGGTAGTAGATTGACCATATACAACGATTGTTGTATATTAAAATTAATAAAACAATTGTTGTATAAGGAGGGGTTAACATTGCAATTATATACGGTTCAAGAAGTCTTTGAAATTTTAAAAGAAAATAAAATTACTAGCAATATCGAGTCTGTCCGTCGGTGGTTACGTGAGGGAAGTATCGACGGTATCCCACCGGTTTCCCGAAAAGAAGGATGGAAAGTAACAAAAGAAGCCCTGGATTGCTTTTTAGCAGACCGGCTGCCATCTTCTTTTGCAACAAATGATGTGAAAGAAGATAATGAAATGATTGTTGTATTAAATAAAGAGCAGATTCGAGCAGAAATGTGGATGGAGCTCGCTCAAAAAAATATTTGGGAAGGGTATGTAGAAATAAAAAAAACAAGACTAAATGAATGTATTCAACACCGTCGGTACTCCAAACAGTTAGAAGAACGCGTTTGGGAACGGTGTGTTGCAAATAGTTCATCTTACAAAAAAGCAAGAGTATCTTATCTATTAGAGGCATTTAGTTTCGAAGGAAACCGACTCTTATTAGATCGACGCTTTGAAAGTCTAGAAGAGCAAGTATTATTTGCGATTATTGAATATGTAAGAACAAAAAGTTAAAACACATCATTTGTTGCATTAAATCATTTTATTAGCTATAGGAGGATATATCATGAAAATTATCGTTAACAGAGTTCGCTGTAAAAAATGCAGCAGCATTATTGAATCGAAGCATGCTCATGATTTTCAACGGTTCAGTTGTGGGGCTATTGCTATTGATGGCGGTACGGATTTTCAAAAAGCATTTTCAAGTTAGAAGGAAAAACAAAACAAGAAATAATTGATTACTTGGGAATGGAGGATTGTTGAAAAAGTTAAAGATTCTATTGATCAAGATACAAATAAAGTAGTTTGTTTGATTGAAATTCATAAATCTCATATCGAATAGCTTTTTATTTTTAAAAGGCTTTTTTTAATTTATAGTGAACTTGTTTTTATGAGGTGATAAATTTGAAAAGCGATAAAAAACATATTCCAGTAAGGATTTTGTAAAGAGACTTTCAATAGATCCCCTTCTATGTATGCCCTTTTCGGAAAGCGAAGTCATCTAACCCTACAAAAGGGAGACACCTGCGGGGAAATATTTGTTCGTTGAACAATGGATAACAACATATCGTGGCTGACAGGAATAGGAGAAGCATGTGTACTTTTCCGAAGCCAAGCAGCTAGTGGAAAAAGCAATGTTGCGTAAAATTTGTTCTGCTCTTTACGTAAGACGACCGTTGGTAGAAACCTCTTCAAATCGTTCCGTGAAAATACGTTTAGGACAATTTTCATTATCACAAAACCATTTTCTTGAAAGAAGAACCTAATTTATATTATTTTTGCCGAAAAGATCGAATAAAACGAAAGCAAGGTGTCACAAATGGCTAAATATGACCGTTCAGCTCACATGAAGACCATCCCATAATAAATTACTGAAACGAAAGATTAAGAAATTAGAAGATGATAAAAAACAACTTAGAGAGCAATTAATGGTTGCTTATGTAGAAGTATATAAAAAAAGTTAAGTTTATGGGGCGGGAACGGTGCTCTTCATCTCTGCTTGTTCAACAAACGGGCCATATTCTGGAACAAGCCTTCTCAGACAAATTTGGATATTCGTGTTAAGATTTGGTGTGGGATTTTCCTTTCTATATAGAGGGGGTTTAGTAAAATAAAGAGGATAAGTTTTTTAATAGGGAGAAAATATATTTAGCTTTATTTCTTAGAGGGAGTAAAGCTTTTAATTTATAATAAATCCAGTAAAGACATAAGAGGTATATACTAATGAACAACAAATTTCTAGATCTATTCGGTGAGTTCATAGAAACAGAAGACGGCTTTTTACTTAAAAAAGTTAATGAGCAAGTAGTGAATAAGATAATCGAAAAATAATGGAGGGATAGAATGGCCATATTCATATGTACAGCATCTGGATGGGAATAATCAGTGGTGTATTCATTGTGAAAGAAGCATAGGAGGAAGTAAAAGCTCCATAAAGAAAATCGGCTGTATACAATGGGGATAGCTGGTTTTAAAATATTTAGAAAGTCTAGTTGACACCCTTGCTACTCGGTGTTACAATGTACTTGTAATAAGTAATACTTAATAGCTTGATTTCGGAAAAGCCATTAAGTGAAAATTTACCTCAGTACTAAGTTATACTGAATATAAGTCAGACAAAATAGAGGTGGCTCTAAACATGGAAAATTTAACTGAAATGCTGAAGGGTTCGCTGGAAGGCTGCGTGCTGGAAATCATCAGCCGTCATGAAACCTATGGCTACGAGATTACCCGCCGCCTGAACGAGCTTGGGTTTACCGAAGTCGTGGAAGGGACGGTCTACACCATCCTCGTGCGATTAGAAAAGAAAAAACTGGTGAACTTAGAAAAGAAACCGTCAGATATGGGGCCGCCCCGCAAGTTTTACACACTTAATGAGGCTGGCCGCAAGGAACTTGAATTGTTTTGGAAAAAATGGGATTTTGTATCATCAAAAATTAATGTCTTGAAGTCAACCTAGCTTCATAAGATATTCCGTCCGATATTTTTGGAGTGTCTGGTTCAGCTTTATAAAAAAAGGAGGAAAAATAACATGATGGAAATGTTTAAAAAAATGATTGGTGATAAAAAAGAGTACAAAAAGATGATGGCACGGGTTGAAGCCCTGCCAGAGGACTACCAGTTTGTATTTAAGAAAATTCAAAACTACATGTGGAATTTCTCAGCGGGCAACGGGATGGATATGCTGCACATGCAGTATGAATTAATCGAGTTGTTCGAAGCCGGTGCGGCGGAAGGCAGACAAGTGCTGGAAATCACTGGGGATGACGTGGCGTCCTTTGCTGACGAACTAGTGGCAAACGCTAAAACCTATGTCGCCAAGTATCGTGAAGATTTGAATCAGAGTATTATGAAGCGATTGGGAAAAAAGTGAATTCAATAGATAATACCGACTGAATGGCTGGTTGCAAAAATTGCCACCTTCGTTATTCAGTTATATTTTCATCCCGGTACTAAGTAATACAGATTATCGGTCAGACTAAATAGAAGTGTATAGGCAATCTAGTTTCGCAAGGCGCTTTTTATAAGGAGGAAAAAAGTATGAGCAATGCAGCGATTTCTGTAAAAGGGTTAAAAAAATCTTTTAAAGACATGGAAGTCTTAAAGGGGGTGGATTATGTTCTCAGGGTAACGATTGTCGATATAACATCTTCATGTTATTCAACAATCTCGCAATCGTGAAACAAAAAGTAAAAGGGTGATACATATTATAGGTGACTAATATGTATCACCCTTTAATTTTCATGACTTTTTACAATTTAGGTCTTGAAAAAAATAAAGTTTGATCAAAATCCTGGATCGATTTAAACAGGAATTTTCTTTTTTGCTATTGAAATAGGGGGTATTAAATATATTTCCCAGCATTTATTCTTACAAACATAAATTTTACGCATCCAATACTTTATTCTTAATTACTTATTTTGAAATTAAGGAATTGATTCTCCATTCAGTACAATTTTTCATTCCCCATAACGATAATAAAATAAATTGGTATTAAGAGAAAAAGGGGCGGTGTTATAACTGGTAGAATAAGGTTTTACTAGAAAGACTAGCAGAAATCTCTAAAATTAAACACCATTATCATCTAAAAACCGGCCTTGATAATGGGGAACGTATTAGACAAAAAACAAATCTTCGTAGAAAAACGTTTATTGGTGGTATTTATCTTATAGAAGCTGCTTAATGGTTCTTCTCTTGGAGGAGTAAATATACTTGGTTTGTTTTAAAAAAAAGATTATGTAAGAGGTTAATGACCCTGATAAAAAAAGTAGTAAACGTATAATATTTGGATGTACTGTGGCAGCATAAAGATGAAAATAAAGGATATAAATCAATACAAGTATTAGATAAGAAGCAAGAAACAGTTACCCCTTATATGTAGCCCCAGTGGAAGTGAAGAAAAACCATGGAGTAATTTCCTCTATCAGGTAATTACTCCATGGTTTTTCAACATCTACTTTTAAGGGGTGTAGTTCAAGATATGATAGGGCTTTTTAACTATTTCTACTTCAATTGCTCCTAATGTATTAAGCTAATTCGTTGCATTTTTGAATTTTATTAAATTTACTTTTTCAGAACGATTAGTTGCAGCAATTCTATTTTTATAGTAGCTGATAATACTAGATGTAATCGCAATGGATAGAATGGAACAAAGTCCTTTTAGAAATCCAAAAAAATAAATTCCAGAAATGACAACAATAAAATCAAATAGAAAATTTATTTTGCCAGGATTCCAATTTAGCTTTTTTTGTAAAAATAAGGCTAAAATATTAAATCCGCCAAGGGAAGAACCATTCAAAAACAGAATAGATAAACCAAATCCAATGATGACTCCTCCCATAATGGCCCCTGTTAAAGGGAAAATTGAAAAAGAAGGAATCCACTGATCAATACCAGTTATTAGCGAGAGAATGGTGACAGCTGAAATAGTAGATATCGTAAAATTCCACCCCATTCGAATAAAAGAAAAGATATAAAATGGGATATTAACGATTAAAAATAAAAAGGCAAAAGGCAAATGCATGAGATAGGACAGACTTAATGAAAGTCCAGCAGTTCCGCCTGTTACAAGATGGGAATGTCTTAAAATAAGGACCCCTACACTCACAACCAAGCAGCCTATCAATATATTTAATGTTTTCTTCATTTTTATGCTTCTTACTTATGAGTTGATCCAATAAAATTTTGCAATGCTTTAATAAATTTTTCATTCTCCTGCTGATTTCCAATAGAAACACGTATTGTATGGTCATAACCTAATAAGTGGCCAGATCGAATGATAATTCCTTGCTTTAATAATCCATCAAATATTTCTTTTCCATGCTGCTTTAACTTGATCATTAAGAAGTTGGCATGGGATGGGAAATAGTCTAACCCCATTTTTGTTAATTCATTTTCTAAATACTTCCGGCACTTTGTATTTTCTGCAGCACAATACTCAACAAACCCATCGTCGTCTAAAGATGCTAACGCGGCTGCCTGCCCTATTCGATTTGTATTAAAGGCATCCTTTACTTTTATTAGTTCTTCGATAATAGATGGATGCATAATGCCATAGCCAATGCGCAGGGAAGCTAATCCATAAATTTTTGAAAAAGTGCGAAGAATTACTAGGTTAGGATTCGTTTCAAGAAAAGGAATCGTCTCTAAATATTCCTCATCATTGACATATTCATAGTATGCTTCATCTATGATTAATAAAATATGTTGAGGAATTTTGTTAATAAAATCGATCAATTCAGCTTTTTTTGCAATTGTTCCTGTCGGATTATTGGGGTTACAAACAACAATCATCTTCGTCCTATCTGTAATTGCGTTATACATAGATTTTAAGTCGTGCACACCATCAACTAGTGGAACAAGCACTGGGGTGCCACCTTCAATTAATGTGTTTGTTTCATAACGAGGAAAGGTAACATCAGGCATAATCACTTCATCTTTTACCTCAATATAGCTTCTCGTTAATAAACGAATGATTTCGTCAGATCCGTTGCCAACAATAATTTGATCCCTCTCAACGCCTAGTTTTCCAGCTAATTTTGCAGCTAATGCCGGTGCCATTCCTTCAGGATAAAAATGCGTCTGTTCCATTTCAGAAAGCATCGCTTCCTTTACTAATGTTGAATAGCCATAAGGATTTTCATTGGAAGCTAATTTAATGATGCTTTCGAGTCCTAATTCCCGCTGCACCTCTTCAATAGGCTTTCCAGCAACATATGCATGAATATTCTCAAGATTTTTCCTAGCTGTTATAGTTGTCATCTTTACAATTCCTCCGTTTAGTGAATTCAATTAATTATTTGCTCAATACTCACACTATACATAATAGAATATAAATGACTGATTTTATATACAAAACCGAAGTATATATCCAATGTTTATTATCATATAGAATCATTTTTTATCTTTTTTTATTCATTTTGAAAGATGAAATCCCACAAAAAAAGCAGCCCTCTATTGAAAGAGAACTGCAGCTATATAAAGAAAACCCCATATAAAATTAGTGAATTAATCCATCCATTTTTTCTCTAAGTCATTAAATGTACCTTGGAGCTTATGTTCTTCTACCCAAAGGTTTACCCAATTTTGAAAAGCTAAGTCATCTCGATGCATTAAGTATCCTAAATCAAAAATAGTGAATGGCTTATCTCTTAAAGCAGCATATAAACGCTTGTCGCTTTTTTCATAATTTCTTGCTTCTACACTATCTGTAATCATGACATCGACTTTTCCTTCTGCAACCATTTTGGGGATATCTAAATTGTTATTAACAACTGTAATCTGTGCATTAGATAAATTCGCTCTAACAAATTTTTCATTTGTGCCTCCAGGATTTACACCAATTCGTACAGAAGACTGGTTAATGTCTTTAAGACTTTTAAAACGATCTTTATCTTCATCTCGAATTAAGGGGATTTTTCCATCTGTAAAATAGGCTGGACTCAAATGACCTACCTTCTGTCTTTCAAAATTCCTTGTAATTCCTCCCATAGCTATATCAAATTTATCATCCTGCAGGTCCTTTATTAAGGTCTGCCAAGAAGTTTGTACAAATTCTATTTTAACCCCTAAGTCTTTTGCTAAAAGATTTGCTGCGTCTATATCAAATCCTTCAAATTGTTTGGTTGACGGATTCATATAAGTAAAAGGTTTGTAGTCACCCATTGTTCCGACGCGAATAATCCCTTTATCTAAAATTTCATCTAGACGTGATTGTAAGATTTGGTCATTGCCTTTTGTTTCCTTTTTCTCTGCTGTCTGATTTTCCTTCGCATTTTGAGTACATGCACTTAAACCTAACACAATAATTAATCCCAATAAAATAGATGTTAAAAACTTTTTCATTTTAAACTCCTCTTTTCTTAGTTAGAATAACTTCCAAAAAAATATTTCCTTTTATCACAGTTTATTTTTATAAATAGCTATGCTGCATTATCTTTCTTTTCCGTTTTTGCTAATTCACTATTTTTTCTCCCATAAGCGAAATAAACAACCAAGCCAATCACCATCCAAATCCCAAAGCTAATCCAAGTGGACGCCGGGAGCTGAATAATTAAAAATCCACAAAATAAAACCGATAAAATTGGAACAACTGGTACAAAGGGCACTTTAAAAGGCCTTTTCAGTTCTGGTTGCGTTTTTCTTAAAACTAATATCCCTATAGATACAACGATAAATGCAAATAATGTTCCGATATTAGTCAACTCAGCCAGCTTATTTAATGGAACACAGCCTGCAAAAACAGCTACAATTGCACCAGTAATTACAGTGTTGGCAACCGGTGTTTTTGTTTTTTTATTAACTTTAGATAAAGCTTTTGGCAATAATCCATCACGGCTAATCGAATAAAATAATCTTGTTTGAGCATAAAGCATTACAAGTAAAACCGTTGTGATCCCTACAATAGCTCCTAGAGAAATAAAACCAGCAACCCAATCTTGTTGAATATATTGAAGAGCAAAAGCTACTGGACTTTTTACATTTAGTTCCGTATAAGGGATAATTCCAGTAAGAATTAAACTCACAACAATATAAAGAACGGTACAAACAGCAAGTGAAGAGATGATTCCAATTGGCATATTTCGTTGAGGATTCTTCACTTCTTCTGCTGCTGTTGCTACTGCATCAAACCCTAAATAAGCAAAAAATACGGTAGCAGCTCCAACAGCTACGCCAGAAAAGCCAAACGGCATAAATGGTGTCCAGTTTTCCGGCTGAACATAATTAACCCCTACGAAAATAAACAATAAAATAACACTAACTTTGACAATAACCATAATGCTATTAAATCGGGATGATTTTTTCACTCCACTAATAAGGAGTGTTGTTATAAGAAAAATAATTAAAATAGCTGGCAAATCAATAAATGTCCCATTATTAGGGTTGTAAGCACTCGTTATAGCCGTTGGTAATTGTATACCAAATCCTGATAAAAGTCCTTGAAAATATCCAGACCATCCACTTGCTACCGCTGAAGAAGCCAATCCATATTCTAAAATAAGATCCCAGCCTAATATCCATGCAATCAACTCACCAAATGTGGCATAGCTAAATGTATATGCACTTCCTGATGTAGGTACTGATGAAGCAAATTCAGAATAACAAAGAGCAGCAAATAAACACGCAAGTCCAGATAATATAAAAGAAATAACTAATGCGGGACCAGCATGTAAGGAAGCAGCCACTCCAGTTAATACGAAAATACCGGTTCCAATAGTTGCTCCTATTCCCAACATCGTTAAATCAAATCCACCTAAGTCCTTTTTTAAATGGGATCCTTTATGGTTTGCTTGTGACAATAATAAGTCTATCGATTTTTTTTCGAAAAAGTTTCATCTACTTTCCTCCAGTTAATACTTTATGTTGATTTTCCTGGCTCGCTTTTCAATATAAAAGCTTGCTCCTTTCTTAATAATCTAATAATTTTAAATTTTCTTTCCAATAATATTAAGTTATAAATAGTGTATTTCATATACAAAAAAGAACATAATTCTATTAAAAAATCTTCTTTTCGAATGAAAATAGAATAAAAAATATTCATTTTGAAATTTAGAATTTTCTGGATCTTATAATCGACCTAAATATTTACATACTAACCAGTTATAGCTATAAAAATGTTCAAGTTATTCATAAAAGCTGCAAAGAATGCAGGGGGTGGCCATCGAAGAAGAAATAATAGATGATGAGGGGAAATATTTAATGTTTGATTTCAAGAACTGATTTTGTTGATTACGTTAAAAAAAAGTAACAGATCTTTTAATAGAGTTGGCAGAAAAGCATGACACAGAATATGATGGTTGGGAAACGATTGTCATTAATTACGGAAAAAGAAGAATCATTCTTAGTCTGGACTTTCATCAGCATCCTAATCGTAGGATTAACGGTATATCTAAGTTTCAACCTATAAAGATATATATAATTCAAAATGAAGAATAGTAGAAAAGAAGCCAATTTTTTTAGCTTGGCTTCTTTTCTATAAATATGCAACAAAATCCCAGTACAAAAATATCGCTACTACCAATGGAATGAAGCTGGAAAAGTAGTTGGAATGGTTGTAAAAGATAAAAATGCATCCGGAGCATGGCAAACCAAGACCTACTATTTTTGGACAAACCAACGCGGTGATGTGACAAGTATTGTTGATAGTACAGGAGTAGAAGTAGGATCCTACACATACGATGCATACGGGAATGTCTTAAGTGAAAATAGTACGATTGCGAAAGAGAATTCTATTCGATATGCTAGTTATTATTATGATCAGGAAACCAAGCATTATTATTTAAAAGCAAGATATTACGATCCTCTAAATGGTAATTTCTTAGCGTTAGACCCTCATCCTGGTGATGACGATGATCCAATTTCTCAGAATGGATATATGTATGCAGGAAATAATCCGGTGTTACAGGTAGATCCGGATGGTGATTTCTTTTGGCTTGCTGTAAACTTAGGAGTCTCCGCATATTATGGTTATAAAGCTTATAAAAAAGGTGGTTGGAAGGCTGCGGCAGTAGCGGCAGGAGTAGGATTAGTTGGTGGGGCTGCATTTAAGGCAGGAAGAGTTGCTTATAGAGCTTATAAAGCTAGAAAGGTTTACAAAATAGCAAAAAGTATGAAATTTGATTCAACTGCAAACAGGCATATGGGAGAAACAGGTAGGTATGTTCCTAGATATCTTCAAGCGAGGGCTATTGTTTATGGTAAAAAAACGAAAGATGGGGCAAAAGGGTATTCAAAGTATACAACTAATATGTATAAAAACAACAAAAAATATAAATTAGAAGTTGTTTATAACAAAAAAAGAAAAGCCGTTAGACACTTTTTATATCGAAGATAAGGAGCTATTCTAGTGAAAATATTTAAAATTGCATATTCTGACTGGTTTTGTGAAATAGAATTAATCAATTTTTATGAAGCGGATGAGTTTGACTTAGGTTATGAATTCGAAGCCGCTTTAAATATTAAATGTAAAGGGTATTCAGCAAAGACTAATAGTTTTTATTTTACTAACAAAGATATTTATGACTTTTATAAAAGTATAAAAAGACTATCGAAAGATCAAGAGGAAAATCTGGTTTTTAAATCCATGTCAGATGAAGTAGTATTAAGGTTTAATAAAATTAATAATGGTTTCGATTTTATTGTTAATTATAAAAAGTTGGAAGATGAAGATCAATTATCTACTTACATTAACTGTGATTATTCTACCTTAGACTACCTTATAAAAGATTTAGATACTTTCTTTTTATCTTTTCATTATAATTAAATATTTCTAAAGCCCCTAAATGAACAGATTTTTTCACATTGTTTCCTTATTATCAAAATTTAAAGGAACATTTACAAAAGTACCTTGATTTTGCAAGAGAATTAAATGCTCATGAAAAAATAAGAGAATTACTACTAGAAATTAAGTAGGGTTCCTAACATGGTATCTATAGGGTACTCTTTGATAAAAAGTGAAAAACTAAAAGAGGAAGCGAAAACAGCTTTCTTTTTTAGTTTAATCTAAGACTATTCTTATAAGACTAATTTAAAGCAACGGCTTTTAAGTTTGCGTTAAATTCTAATTTAACGAAGATAATAATAAACGCCAATAAGGAACAAAAGAGATGTGGTACAATTGTTTTCTGAACTTTAGAGGTTATTACATACTATTCGTATAATACCTCTTTTACGAATAATTATATATAGACGTATCAAACGTATGTTTGGTATAATAAAACAAAGAGCATTCCATATTACGGAACACTCTTCTGAAAAGTCGATTAATTTTCAGACACTCACATGAGTGCGTACTTATAATCCATCAATAAATTCGGTCGCTCACATGAACGCGTAGTTATTTAATACATACTATTAGAATAAAAAAATAGCTCAGCCCCACAAGATCGGTAGCGGGGAAAAGCTATTTTTAACCCAATGTTACCAGCTCTACAAAATCGGTAGCAGAGAAAGTAACACTATTAATTTATGATGTAATTATACCATTTATACATCATAAGTCAATAATAGTGTACGAAGGAGTGGACGATGAATTATTTAATATACTTTGATGGGTCCAATAAAATCGATCAGTTTAATAAAGAGTTTTCATACTATGGAGCATATAGTGGTACTGATAAAGATTTAGCTAAACTGGTTAAACAAATTAGGAAAATCTTTTTGAATTGTAATTCTAGTAGTGAGCTCCACTTCCGTGAATATAAAAAGGACTACCATTTAAAAAAGTATCTGCAAACGTTACATAAAGTTATAAACGAAAATATTAGAATAAATATATTAATTGTTAATAATGAGGATGCTTTTTCCTCTGCAGATAAAATTGGTTTATCTGCAACGGAACTAAGAAATCTTTTCTATATAAAAATACCAGAAAGATTGTTTTATGGACTAACGAGGGACCTATCACATATCGGAAATAATACAGATCTAGTTCAAGTTAAGATAAAAATTGATAGTAATGATGAATATGATAAATTATTTCTAAATGAAAAGATCATTGAACAAATGAATGCGCACTCTGCATATAGAAATAAAAATTATCGTGTCACTAAAGTTATTTCTCAGGATTCCAAAAAATCTATTCCCTTACAAATTGTAGACACTTTTATGGGCATCGTCGTTTTTTTACTCGAAGAAAGCTATCTAGAAAATACTGATAGATCAATAGTTAAAAGTGATTTGATTTATCGTTTTTTTTCTGAAGGAAATAATATCAATCGTTTTCAACATCAAATTCGATTATTTTAATGGACTGGTAATGAAGAACTAACCCAAATAAATATTGCAGAATACCTCTCCCCTTTTATGCTATATAAAACAAAATACGATGTAGATGAAATAACTAGAATTCAAAAAGTATTGGTAGAGTATCCTGGTATTTCCACAAAAGATTTAAGAGTCATGCTGCAATACCCTAATACAAGGTTAAGGCAGTTACTAGGTTATAAAGATCAAATTAATGGTCTTGGAAGAAATACATATTTATTAAAAGATTAAAATACTAATTTCAGATGTTAAGTTTACTATAAAAAAATTATGTTAACAAGTGTTCGTAAAAATTGTATTATACGAACATTTGTTCTTAATAGAGAACAAAGAGGTGAAATCTATTGGCCATTACAAAGCAGCATGAATATTATCAGAAACGGTTAGAAGAACTTTTGAAAGAAATGCCTTTTTACGTTGTTCAGTATGTGGATGATAAACTGGACATCCGTTCTCCTCTTACACTATTTAACTATGTAAGGGATTTTAAAGAGTTTTTCGAATGGCTTTTAAGCGAACAGATTGTTAGCTGTTCTACGATAAAAGAAATTCCTGTTGAGGCTTTGGGCTCCCTTCCCTTATCTGATGCACAAAATTACTTTAAACATATCGCAAGAAAAAAATATAAAGCTTCGGAAAAAGATGATGAAATCAAGCAAATTAGCCCCAAAACCGTTAATCGGCACAAGTCTTCCCTTCGTTCCCTTTTCAATTACTTAACGATTGAAGCGGAAATTCATGCTGGCGAGCCATACTTTCACCGGAATGTGATGAAAAA
This sequence comes from Niallia sp. 03133, assembly GCF_052663225.1. Taxonomy (NCBI): domain Bacteria; kingdom Bacillati; phylum Bacillota; class Bacilli; order Caryophanales; family Bacillaceae; genus Niallia; species Niallia sp. 03133. The sequence continues at coordinate 22,052 of NZ_JBQTCY010000012.1, read as the reverse complement.
GATTCCGATTAAAAAGGTTTCGGAAACCTTTAATGAACGAGCAAAAAAGATTACAGAAAAAATATTTATTGATGATCACGATGTAGAATTTTTAGACTATATCGAGCAACACTATGAAGCTTCCCTATCCCCTGCTGAACTCCGGTATTATAAGCGGGATAAAGAAAGGAATTTTGCGATATTATCCCTATTTTTAGGCAGTGGAATGCGGGTAAATGAGTTAACGTCTTTACGATTAAAAGATTTAGATGTAACCTCCAGTGAGGTTAGCGTTATTCGGAAAGGCGGAAAAAAGGATACTGTTTCGGTTACCCCCTCTTCCCTTCAGGATGTTGTAGAATATTTACAAGTTCGAAAAGAAAAATATAAAGCTGGTGACAGCGAAAATGAATTTGTTTTTGTCAAATTATATAGAGGAAAAACAGAACCTTTAACAAATAGAGCAGTGGAGGATATTGTTTATAAATATACGAAGTCTTTTGATAAACGAATGTCACCTCATAAATTAAGACATACGTATGCTACGAATTTGGCCGAACAAACGGGCGGAGATATCCCACTAATCATGAATCAATTAGGGCATACTCAATCCGATATATCGCTTCTCTACATCAATACAACAAGAGAAAAAGCGAAATTAGCTGCTGAAAAGTTGGATAAACGAAGGAATAAATAAGTGAAAGAAAGAAGAACTTTTATTTGAAATAGGATTATGATAATATTTATTTGATTATCATCCTCTAATTAAGATAAAAATAAACCTTTTATAATAATTAATTATTGATTGTTAACCTTATAAAAAAAGTATATAAGAGAAACGCCTAATAATTCCTCTGCTATTGAAAAAGCGAGTAAACACGGATGGAAATCCAGTTTACTCGCTAAAATCCCTACTTCTTTTTAAATGATAATATAATAAGGATTATCGCTAATAAAACCAAAACATAAATTGGTGGTAGCCATATATGATAAATTGAACCTGGATCACCCTTCTCAAATCCAGTATTAATACTTATATATCTTAAACTAAGACTTACTGGATTATCAGCTTCAACAGAAAACTTTGATAGATATACAGTTTTCTTTGAAATTTTTACTATCAAATAAATGAGCCCTGAGAATAAAAGGAGATTTGCAACAAGTAGTTTCTTCAAAGTAGATCAACAACCCTTTTTCATTCTAACATCTTACCATTCATTATTGACTACCACAACCTACCACTATCAGATGCAGCGACAAATTATTCTTTATATTTAGTTGGAACACCATCAAGATATCTTTCTGGTGTTCCAAAATATAACTCTTATACAAACTTTTTTATCAGTAGATACAGTACCGGCACTTTCAGGAATAGTTATCCACTGTAAAGATTTAATCCTATAAGAAAGGGGAGATTTAGAAAAGCGATAGGCTACTCGAGAGCTTTTGAAAAGATCTCTTTCATATGCTTATTACACTTATTGAAATTAATCAAACGTTTGTTTAAATCACACTAGGTATTTTCCATTAGTTTTTAAACATGCTAATAATAACTTTGATGGATACAAAAATAAAGAACTCTTTGAAGGAAGATTATTAAAAATTTACAACGACTAATGTATATCTCTTTGTAATTGATCAATCCAGTTGTTTATTTCATCTAATTCTATTTTTGTTTCTGTATTTTGTCTTAAATACTCTAAATCTACTTCTTCAAAATGTAGAACTAATAATCTAAATCCCCATATTGTGTCTTGTTCAGAATTCCAATGAACCGCTGCTTTTAATCTATCCAGTATTATATCTTCAACTGAAATTAGATAAACATAATTTTCATTATCTATATCTACTTTAGCTACCTTATCGTAACTACCAGCTAAGTCATTATCTGGTATTTCTACAGCAATTTCAATTCCAGAATGGTAATAATTTTTACCTTCTTTTTTGAAATCCAAAGAAAAAAGAACATCCTCAATAATTTGATGTCCATCTGATACAAAATCTATATCCCTTGTGACATAATCATTTTGAGTGTATATCTCTACTGATAATCCACCTACGATGATTGGTTTAATGTTATATTTATCTAAAAGTTGTGTAATAATGGAAGCTGTGTGTATCATTGCGTCGTACTTTTCAAAACTTTCTATTTCTTTTAGTCTATATTTAGCTTGTTCAATGTTCATGGTTATTTTCTAGAGAACATGGAAAGAATTTTAGCCTCATCTGGATCCCTAGGTCTCATTCTACCTTGATTCATGTTTTTACGTTGTATTTCTTTGTTAAAAGTTTCAATTGAGTTTTTACGTACATTCGCATTGATCTTAGCTCTATTTGCAATATCCTTTAAAGAAACTGTGATCATACCGATATCACCCTTTTTTCTTTGTTTCATAATAATACCTCAATTGTTTTTAAGATATTATTTCCTTATCTTATAAAAATTATACCACATAAGTCTTTATAGGGAACATTAGAAAGTTTAATGTATACTGCTTATTTCATTTTTTATCAAGACCTAAAATAAAAAAAGCTTATTAGTAAAGGATTAATATATTAGTCATGTATAATATGTGAAAAAGAACCAATATTGATACTTACAGATGTTCCCGCCCCCATTTTGAACAACAGATATATTGCCGCTACTCATTAAATGAAAAAATAGGGGACATCCCATACTTACAAGATGAGGATGAAAATTGGAACAGAGCCGATTAAAAGCTATGTTTTTTTTCGTATGTCTCAAGCAATAACATGAGTATAAATATCCCTTTATTTTGCTATGGAGAAAAAAAGGGTGTCTGCAGCAATCCATTTACGATTAAGAACGATGCCAAAATATCCACAGGTAAAGACTTATCTGGTATGGAGCGACTCCTTTATTTCCTGTAAAAGAAAGAGTTATTCAAATGCTGCGAAGGGAAGAAACTACAATAAACGGCTATTCTATTCTATTTTAAGGACTAACAGCACATCGAATTTATTATTTTTCCAAAGGGAAATGATCAAACTTTATTTCAAAGCAACAAATGAAATAGTATTTCACCAAGTGCAACCCATTTACTAAAAAAAGAAAAAAGTGGACCACCTAAGTTGGTTCATATTTGATGAATGAAGCTAGTTTTTCAGACTTTGAACAATGGAAGATTGGATTTTTGTAGAATTCCCCTGCTGAGCAGTGGAAGAGATGAAATCTAAATAGATAATGGAAATTAATTCTTCTACTGAAACGGATACCCCACTTAAATAAGGTTCCAAATCAAATAGAAGAACTTCTCCTCGAAGGATTACTTTTTCTTTCATACGCATTTCAATATAAGCACTCTTTTCTTCTCTTTTTGATTCCAATTCTGTTTCCGGCTCTTCCACTGTTTCTAATTTCAGAATGTAATTAGTGATTGGCTTTAATACTCTTTTTTCCTTTTTCTTAAAGTACTTTGTTTTTCCCTTCTTCAAATAAGCAGCTACTTCTTCATTTTTAACTCCCTTTTTTACTTGATCCATAAAGTCTGTATAGAGCATATGAATTAAAAAAGCTACGTCAAACTGGTATGGGACATCCTCTTCATAATTATCGCGAAGATCTTCGATAAAGATTTTTCCTCGTAAATACGCATAATAAGGAATTTTGAGGGTGATGTATTTTCTTTCCGTGAATAAAGAATGAAGGAACCCCTTGCTTTGCGAATTTTCATTTCCTAATTTCCCTTGAAGCAGATTAAAGCTGCTTAATGACTTTTTCAATGTTCCCTTCCCCCTCCAGCCAAGTTAATACAGAACTTATAATGTAATAAACAATTTTTCGGTCCGATCCATTCTTCCGCACGGATAAGCCATGTGGCCCGCCAATTTCCTCGTATTCACTTTCTAAAATATTTGTATGCATATATTGTTTCGTATCCGAGTAGGGCTTGTCCCATGAAATTATCTCTAAATGCAGCAAGCCAAATCGAAGAATAGCGGTATTAAATTTCGTTTGGGTGATAGGATCCTTCCTGACATCCGCATGTATTCTGTTTACTTGTTTACATAATGACTTTAATTTCATTTGTTCTATTTTATTAACTGGGAACTTGATATTATGCGTTTTATCGGAACTGATTTTCCTAGGAGGCTTACTGGGTGGCAATGTTTTTTTAGGCGCTTCTTCTTTTATTATTTTCTGTTCATTAAATAACGGATTGATATAGGTCACTATAGATCCTCTCCTCCATTCTTTTCACAGGGTTACTTTTCCGTTTTTCCACTTCTACTAGATATATAGTAATGTAGGACAAGTTTTAGAACCATTTTGTAAAAATTTTATAGGATCTTTTTTGATCGTTTCAAAAGAATGGGAAAGAGTTTTAATGTAGAAGAGTGATTGAAGTATTCTGAGGCGGTTTCATAATATTCATTTTCAATTTGGCCACTATAACAAAATAAATATAAATAGTTTATTTGAAAAACACCTAATAAATTCAATTAAATATCATTAGATATCTGCACTTAATAATTTATTATTATTATCAAAACAGGCATGTATTAAATGGTCTCCACTCAACAAAATTATTACAGTATAGACAATTACATACCTCAATGCCTTTTTCATAGAAGTCTCGTGTCTTTTCCATATCAATCTCTAATAACCAATTCCCTATCGTAATTTGTTTCAGGATGAAAATACCTATCTCCATATACTAGTTTATTCTTTAATTAGTTTAACAAGTCCTTCTTGGACTAAGCAGCACCGTTAGTTTAAGTTAATGTTTTCCTATATAAAATTATAAATGCAACAAAATCTGAATTAGAAAAAAACAATTATATATATTTATGTTTTTTCTTCACTTTTTAAAGTATATCCCTCCCTTCCTCCTAACCTTATCTCTTTACTTTAGGGCACCCTATTGCAGGGTCACTTTTCCTCTTTTCCAAACTTCCAACACTGTTAGAAAAGAGGAGGAGATTATTATGCTTTATTTAATTTATATTCCTAAAAGATCTGGGGAGAGAATGGGGATTGTAAAATGGGAAAAACTGCTACAAATTGCAAATGTCTAAGAAGAACAGAGTAAAACTGGTTAGGGTAAAAATTATGTAGTGGGATTTCTTAAAAGTATTTGGTTCTCATTGCACTTTTGAATAGTTTCTTTAATGTATATTTTAATAAATATGCAACCTAGTAGGGGTAGCGTCAGGAAAATACGGATTTACAACGCTAAGGAAATACAACATATAAAAAAGCCTAATTTCAAGCAACAATGACGAGAATTCAGGCTTTAATTATTAGTGTGTAGATGTAGGAAGCTCACTTTTCTGCTTCTTATACTCTCTCCACCGGCGATAAAAAGTGGCTTCACTTATATTGGTGATTTTACAGATTTCCTTTATTGGTTTGTTGGTGGTCTCATGTAACTCCATTGCGTGTCTGACGCCTTCATGTTTTAAAGTGAATCTCTGTTTTTTGCCTTTGTAGGTTCCTTTCCTTTTCGCAATCGCAATGCCAGCTTGTTGTTTTTCTTTAATCATCGTGCGATCTAGCTCACTAAATGCAGACATAACCGTTAGAATGAATTTTCCGGAAGGCGTTCTCGTATCAATCCCGAGATTCAATATCACTAAATGAATGCCACGTCCTTCTAACTCTTCAATGAGCTCTAACAATTGCTTTGTATTTCTCCCGAGACGGTCCATCCTTGTAACGATGAGTGTATCCCCTTTAACCAATCGATTCAGTAGTTGTTGTAATTCCTCTTTTTTATTTTGTACGCCTGACACTTTTTCATGAACAATTTGATCTACGTTTGCATTTCGCAATTGTTCAATCTGAGAATCCAAATTTTGATCAAAAGATGAGACACGTGCATAACCAAAAATCATAATATCCCTCCCAAAACAGTAAATCAAAAGACAAGTGTATATGGCAGTTCAATAATACAGTAAAATCAATACGTAAGTAAACTATCAATAGGGTATACTCTATTGATAAGTACCAGCGAAGCTGTCATCGCCCGCAAAAAGAAGATGTTTCCTACAATAATTTGTCTCAAAAATGCTTGAAGTAGATATTGTTACAAGAAATTTATGTGACAGTATTTTGTTACACCGTTTTTTAGTCATTTAATAGCCAATTTGTACAGAGGGATAGTCGTAACTAAATAGACGAGTTTTGGAACATAAAGAGTTTATGAAATTTTCAATAGTTCTTTTAGCAACATAAATACAGAGAATCTGAAGTAATTTTTCCACATTGTTATTTATTTGTAAAAAAAGATTTGAAAATAATTTTATAATAAATTACTATTTATTACATCAATATTGATCAATCATTTTAACGAAAGGAATGGATTGATATATTTGACGTCGATGTGTGAATACGAAAAGGTGAGAATGAATAATAATCCTATTTCTAACTTTGAAGATTTAATAAAAAAAGAATATTCCAATATAGCAGGCATTGCTATTAGAAAAGATGAAAGTTTGATTTATGAAAAATATTTTGATGGGTACACCAAAGATGATGTATTGCATATTGCATCTGTAACAAAAAGTATAATATCAGTTCTTATTGGTATTGCAATAGATAAAGGATATATTAAAAATATAGAACTGAAAGTATTAGAATTTTTTCCGGATTACACAGTTAGACGTGGCGAAAAAACAATACAAAATGTCACCATGAAAAATTTGATGACAATGACTGCACCATATAAATACAAGTCAGAGCCATATACAAAGATTTATTCAAGTGATGACTGGGTAAAAGCTACATTGGATTTGCTAGGGGGAAAAGGCGGTATTGGAGAGTTTAAATATTCTACCGTTGGCACACATATTTTATCAGGTGTTCTTACAAATGCAACTGGTCAATCTGTGATTGATTTCGCTACAGAGAGCTTGTTTAAACCTCTTGAAATCAAAGCTCCTAATAATGCATTTATACAAAATAAAGAAGAACATTTCGCTTTTCTTAAGGATAAATATGTAACTGGTTGGGTAGTAGACCCTAAAGGTGTAAATACTGCTGGTTGGGGGCTTACTTTAACGCCACGGGATATGGCAAAAATAGGTCAGTTATATTTAAGTGGCGGTGTATGGAACGGTAATCAAATTCTATCTTCCAAATGGATAGAGGACAGCACAAAGGAAAAAAGTCAATGGGGAGAGTTGTCATATGGTTACTTGTGGTGGATTGTTGATGATTGCTATGCAGCTTTGGGTGATGGTGGAAATGTAATTTTCATAAACCCTAAAAAGGAAATGGTAGTTACTATTGCTTCTCACTTTATGCCACGTGCCAAGGACAGAATTGAATCGATTAGAAAGCATATTATGCCATTGTTCGAATAGAGTCAAAAGATTGTGAAAGTTTCTACTCAAACTATCGGGTGCCGTTAGCTTAACAAGACAAACAAAAAAGTCGATTCCTTAGAATACAGGAATCCGACTTTTTTAGGTTAAAATTCCCTTAGCGTACAAAATTTCCGTAATTTTGGCGGTACACCATCGCCATCAAGCTAAAAGTTTGTATCCCCCCAAGAACGAAATTTCAGACTTGCTTATAACGAAAGAAACTTATTTTATCGTTTTGGGGCTCGGCCGCACAAGCACCCGTTAGTTCAACAAAAACCTACCCTTAAATCCACTCTTTTCCATGTTCACGAATGAATTTAATATCGTTTTGATAATGTTCAAGATGCCCTTCATCTATCATCTTTTGAAAAGCAATGTCACTTTCACTGGCTTTTCCTGTAATTGTTTTACATAACCCTTCTAATCGCAGCAATACCATTTCCAAATAATCTTCTTCTATTCCCACACCGTAAGATTCAAAAAACAATCTAACTCTTTGTTTTATACGGTTAGCATGCTGTAATGAATTATAATAAACTTTCTCACCTATTTCAGAAAGATAAAATCTACTTAAGGGGACGCAAGTATAAAGAGTATAAGCTATGTCCCAAAGTCTTGGACCAGGTCCAGCAACATCAAAATCAATAATACCTATTGGTCTTTCATGATTAAAAATAATGTTGTATATTGCAAAATCATTATGGCATAGTACCTCAAATTGTTGGGGGGTGTTATCTATCGATTGCCAGCTATCATCAAATGAAAAATCACTCACAGAATCATGATAAAGACGGAGCATTTTCGCTATTTCTACTAAGAGATCTTCAGACCACATGTATTCTTTTAAAGGATAATTACCAGCTTCTCCTTCAATAAATGATAATAGCTCTCTTCCTTTTTCATCAATACCTAAAAACTTTGGTGCATAACTGAAACCTTTGTTCTCCAAATGCTTTAATAGCTTATGAATTTTGGGACTATCCGGCTTTAATTCTCGTCGCACAGTATCTACCGAACGATAAACGTTAGAGACATTCCCTCCTGTTAGCATTTCTTCGTTTTCATGGTTTGACATCTAAATATTCCTCCCTAATATGACTTTCTATAAACCGTAAAACAAATCCTGTTTGTTCAACTAACCTGCCTGTATGAAGAAGAACAGTACCATAAACGTTCATTTTTTGTTCTTTGTATCAACTATTCATACTTAAAATAGTATCAATATTAGCACCAAAACTCATTACCAATAAGAAAGTACCGAAATTAAATGCTTGTACCCTATTGGGAATAAGTGCTTAACGCACAAAATTTCTAAAATGTTGGCTGTACCCTGGCTGTACCCCAATAAGAAATATGAAACCCTTTTATTGAAGAATCGCACCCTTTAACTTAAGAAGTAGTTAAGATAATAAATTCTTCGGCATCTTTAACGCATAATTCAATTCCTTTTTCCCAAAAGGCTTCTAATGTAATATCTTCCCCTAAATGCTTCATTACTAAATCTTCTGTGGACATACTTCCTGAATCACGAAGCAAGTCTAAATAATCTTTTTCAAACTCTTTTCCTTTTTCCTTTGCCTTTGCATAAATACTTAGAGAAAATAAGTATCCGAATGTATATGGGAAGTTGTAAAATGGAGATTTAGTAATGTAATAATGTGGTGTCCAAATCCACGAATGGATAGAAGCATTATCAAGAGAACCTTCATACCCTACATCTATTGCTTCTTGCATTATTTCATTTAAACGTGATGAAGAAACAATCCCCTCTTTACGTTCCTCGTAAAATTTCTTTTCAAACAAGAACCTAGAATGAATATTCATGAAATTCATCACACTTCGTTTTAATTTTTCATCAAGTAAAAACAATTTTTCTTTAGTGGATTCAGCTTTTTCCATTGCAGCATCTAAGATAATCATTTCGGAAAATGTTGAAGCAGTTTCAGCAATACTCATTGGATATTGTTTATTCACTCCATTAACCGGTTTCATCGCATGGTTATGAAATGCATGACCTAATTCATGTGCTAAGGTTAAAACATTGGTAATTCTACCACCATATGTAACAAAAACTCTTGATTCTCCTGAAAGTGGGAACCCCGCACAAAACGCAACAGTTGATTTATTTGGACGATCCTCAGCCTCTATCCAACCTTTATCAAATGCCTGCCGAGAAAAACTTTCTAATTCCGTTCCAAATTGACTAAAATGCTCCAAAATAAAATCCACAGCATCTTCATATTTTATCTTTTGATTACCTTTTGTAACAGGAGCCCAAAAGTTATACGAATGCATTTTTTCATCGCCATTCATTTTTGCTTTTTGATTTAGGTAATTTGTAAAAGTTTTTTTGTATTTACTTACGGCTGTCCACATTGTATTCAGTGTTTCCTCTTTGATGCGATTTTCAATCAAAGGAACTTTTAGTATATTTTCTAATCCTCGTTTTTTGTACACTTGTAATCGGAAACCTGCGATATGATTCAGTATTTTGGCAAATAGTTCTTCTTGCTCGTTCCATTTATCTTCCAAAGCCCTATGAGACTCTTTGCGAACCTCTTCATCAGGGTGTGAACGTAAATTTATCGCTTGACCAACAGATAATTCATTTTTTTCTCCGTCGATTTGAACATTAACTCTAATACTATTAACAAGTGAATTATAAAACTGCCCCCAAGCATGATAACCATCTACCATCAGATCTGAAACTAAACTTTCTTCTTCATCTGAAAGATGTAACTCGGCTTTTTTACGCCATTCATTAAGTATGAACTTATAGTTATTTAAAACCTCAGTATCTAGTATCCCTTCCCACAAATGTTGATTTGTGTTTACAAGTACTTTTTGTACTTTTTTAAAAGCAGACTCAAAACGAGCATTTATAGAAGATGTTTTTCCTCGTAGTGTTGTAGCATTTTGATCCTTTGGGTTTTGTGCAAGAAGACAGGTTATAAAAGAATTGGCTTGTGATAGGTTCATTCGAATGTCTATTATGTATTCAATAATATCTACAACTTTTAATGATTCATTTAATTCTTTTGGAATATGAAAAAACTTCAATTTTTCTTCAAATTTAGAAACTTTGATTTCCAAGTGTTTTAAATGTTCACGAAATTGAGATGATTGGTTTCCATCCTGAAACAATTCATCCAAGCTCCATACTTGCAGATACTTTGTTTCCTTCATTTGTTTACCCCCCCTAAATTTAAAACTATGCCCCTTAATCGAACGTGCATTCTTAGTTTATCACAATCTGTAATATTATGGGTGTTAAGGAACTAAGAAAAGGAGCTGCTGATCAGCTCCTGGTAATGAAACAAAGCACCTGTTTGTTCAAACATTGAAGGGTTCCATTTATTGAACATTAGTAGGTTGATATTATGCAGAAAAGAAGTCTATTCAAACTTATCGGAAAGCATTGTTCTAAATTTAATATTACCAAACTTTCTTTGCCCTAATAATCATAAAAGACGGTTTTCTCATCTCATTAATAATCTTTGGTAAACTATTCAATGCTTTATTATCGGGAATAGGCTCAATTACTTGCTCAATCTGAAAGCCATTCAGGATTAGTTCATTTATTAGAGTTGAAAAAGTACGGTGATATTTAATAATACCATCTATATACCAATGTTGTTGCCTTTCGCCTTCTTCCTAAAATAATGATCAACTGCGTAATGTGATCTGTTATTTTCTTTATCAACTATCCAATTATCCATATTTCTTCTAGCTGTTACAATCGGATGCTCAATGGAGAAAAGAAAAACCCCCATTTCTTTTAAACTACAGTTAATTTTTTTTATGACAACACCATAGTCCCGTATATAATGTAAAGCTAGTGAACTAACTACAACATCAAATTCATGTTGTTTTAACTGAAGATCTTCTAAAGCAATATTTACATAGTTAATACGTTCATGGGAATTTCTTTGCTTAGCAACTTGAATCATTTTCTTCGAAATGCCTATCGCTACGACCTCCCGAGCCTGTTCCTTTACACAATACTTTGCGAAGTCCCCCATACCACAGCCTACATCCAATACAATTTTATTCTTTAATTCAGGTAACATATCTCTTAGGGTAGGTTGTCCTAGTAAATCATTGTAATTCGATTCAGACTCACGTAGGTTTCGGTAACTCTGGAAGAATTCTGGATGATCATAAATGTTTTGTTTCATGTTCAAAATCGCCTCTTTCTTAAGGGAATTTTTTATTGACACTATTATAATTTTTCCATATTTATTAAAAAAGAAATAGACTTATTTTTATATTTTTAGTAAAATTTAGATAGAGGTGTGCCTAAAATAAATATAATGGTTTCAATAATAAAAAGAGGCTGGGACATAACTAGCTTCAAATTGTGAAGAAGGTGAATTTGAGCGTACTCAAATTCACCTCTCTCTATTTTTACGTGTAAATTCTTCTAGTATTTAGTTGTTGGCAGTGAATTTTCTTAAATTCACTGCCATTAATGCGAAGCCCATTTCATTTTGTACCTTCGAGTTTCCTCGTACAGAAAATCGAGCGAAACGCAAATTAGCCTTCAAGAATCCAAAAACTGGTTCCACATCGATTTTCCGTTTTCAATAGATGGCACTCGTTTTCTCTTCTGAAAGCTTCGATCTTACATATTCTTTTTGCTGTTCCCAATTTTCATTCACCATTAGTTTTCGATTGTTTCCTTCTTTTGCTTTTGTACATAATGGGGTACCGTCACATGCCCATCAAGCTAATATTTTGAAGTACCCCCAAAACGAAATTTTTATCTCTTGATAGTTATTTATGAAAATTAAATTCATTTTTTCGTTTTGGGTAACAGCCAATTTCTTAAGTTGATGGATGTGTGTTACTACCCCCATAAGTGCTAATCGTTGATTGTATTGAATTTTAAGTAAATCTATTATGTTGCTTGACATGGTTAAATGCTATAATAGTAAATTGTGGATAAAGGATATGCCTTCTATGTTTAGAGAGGTGATGAATTATGCTTAATAAGCCGAGTGATTATATTGAAGCTGGTTTGAAGCTGGAGTTGGAAGAAGATTTAAAATACTTATTTAATTCAACAGCTGATATAAAGATGGTACCAAAGGGTACAATTGTTTTAAGGCAGGGGCAAAGAGTTTCTTCACTGTATTATATTCATAAAGGAATTATGAGAGGATATTATATAGATGCTGCAGGGAATGATGTGACAAAATGTTTTGCAGCTGAAACAGAATTTGCCTGTGCAGAGGGTTTATTAAGAGTTGAAGAAGCTAGATTTAGTGTAGAAAGCCTGCAAGACAGCATTTGCGTAGTTATTCCGTATAATTCCATAGATCAAGGTATGAAGAAAACTAATCAAATGAAGGTTATATTCACTAATTATATTCAGAAGATTCTTGTTGGTATGCTAAATCGAGAACAGGCGTTACTTATGAAAGATGCACTGGAAAGGTACATGGAGTTTAAAAGAGAGTATTCTTCTTTAGAAAGTAGAATAAATCAATCATATATTGCTTCTTATATTGGAATTAGAGCAAGCTCACTTAGTAGAATTAAGAGAAGTATGAAAATAGAATAAACGTTTTTAGGAAACATCAAATAAAAGTATTTGGTGTTTTTTTATTGCAATTTACATATGTCAATTACAACAGGCTATTATCGCATTATGATAACTGGTGTAATCACTGATTTAGGAGGATTTATTTATGAAGAAAATTTCCTTGGTAACAGGTGCAAATGGTCATTTGGGTAACAACTTGGTAAGGGAATTATTAAAAAGAGGAGAAACTGTTAGAGCAAGTGTACGAGATTTAAATGACAAAGAACCATTTATAGGCCTTAATTGTGAGATTGTCTACGCCGATTTGAGGGATAAAGACTCACTTCATAAAGCACTTGATGGAGTGAATACCTTATATCAAGTAGCTGCTGTATTTAAACATTGGGCACAAGATCCTGAAAAAGAGATAATTATTCCTAATGTTGAGGCAACTCAAAATATAATGGAGGCTGCTAAAGAAGCAAATGTAAGAAAAATAGTATATGTAAGCTCCGTAGCAGCATTGTCATTGGACAAGACAAACTTAAAGGGTAAAATTGATGAAACTACATGGCTTGAAAACAGTCATGGAAATGCATACTTTGATTCAAAAGCACGAGCTGAAAGAACAGCTTGGGAGCTGGCAGAAAAATATGATTTGGATATGGTTAGCGTTCTTCCTGGTGCAATGATTGGTGGAGAGTTTTTAAAGAAAACTCCAACCATACTGGCCTTCGATAGTATTCTTTTAGGAAAGATGAAAGTTAACTATATAAGTGAAATGACGCCAATAGATGTAACTGATGTTGTGAAAGGTATGATTGCTGCAGCGGAAAAAGGTGTAAGGGGTACAAGATATATCTTGGCTAATGAAGAGCCTGTAACTTCAGATGATATCATTAAAATTGCAAAAAAATTTATTCCTAATCTTGAGATACCACAAAAATATACTAAAGAACAGTTGTTAAATTTAGCTGATAAACTTGAATTTGAAGCAAAGGAAAAGAATACTCAGCCATCACTACTTAGAAGTCAAGTAGAATTATATTATGGTGGAATAAATAGACACTATGACCTTACTACATCAAGACAGGATTTGAATTTTAAGCCTAAGTTGGGTGAAGTGGCATTAGAAGAGTATTTTAAACGTTTTTTTGCTAGCCTAAGAAAAAAATCCTTATAATGAATCGGCTACACTTAACTGGACAATAAAATAAAGGTCAAGTAGACTTACCGCCAATTCTGGGCATACTTCTAACTCACATAAGTGAACAGTCCCAGAAACTTTATATGGGGTCCCACCACATCGTCATCAAGTTAAGACGAATTTGTATCTATATAACGAAAAAAACGCTATTCTTTTTGTAGAAATATACAAAAAGGATGGCGTTTTTGATGAATCCTATCATTTCAAATGAACTGAATCTTTTCGCACAAGAGCTACAATACTTTTTATCTCCAGTAGTCCTACAAGATATCGCCAAACAAGTTGGCTTTGTACAGCGATCTAGTAAGTATCAAGCAAACGAACTCATTGCCCTTTGCGTATGGCTCAGTCAAGAAATAGCTAGCACATCACTTACACAATTGTGCAGTCAGTTAGAGGCTTCCACTGGGGTACTGATGAGTTCAGAAGGACTGAATCAACGCTTTAATCCAGCGGCTGTCGCATTTCTTCGAGAAGTCTTTACTTCTCTTCTCACACAAAAACTCTGTTCAAATCACTCGCTTTCTGTACACATGATCTCTACTTTCAATCGTATCCGTATTTTAGATGTGACGGTGTTTCAACTGCCTGATCATTTCGCCACTGACTATCAAGGTTCAGGTGGGAGTAGTAATACGGCAGGCGTGAAAATCCAATTGGAATATGATTTACTTAGTGGTCAATTTCTTAACGTGCAGCTTGGACCAGGAAAAAATAATGATAAAACATACGGTACCATCTGCCTTGAAACCGTAGAGGCGGGCGATTTGTGTTTACGTGATCTTGGTTACTTCGATTTAGGAGACTTACAAACCATTCATGATAAAGAGGTTTACTATATCTCGCGGTTGAAGCTGAATACACGCATTTATATCAAGAACCCTGAGCCAGAATACTTCAACAATGGCACGTTAAAAAAGCAAACAGAATACATTCAGCTTGATATGATACAAATGATGTCTAGTCTAATCCCTGGTGAAACGATGGAAATCCCCGAGGCATACATTGGCCAAAATCATAAGCTGCCAGCACGTGTCATTATCCATCGTTTAACCGATGATCAAACGCAAACACGCCTGAAAAATCAGGCGATACGTGAAAAGAAAAAAGGCATTGTCATGAAGGATAAAAGTAAACGTTTAATGGGCATGAATGTATATATCACGAACACGTCGCTAGAAGAAGTACCGACGAACTACGTGCATTCATTGTATTCACTTCGTTGGCAGATTGAGATTTTGTTTAAAACGTGGAAGTCATTCTTTGAAATTGATGAATGTAAAAATATTAAA
Source organism: Niallia sp. 03133 (assembly GCF_052663225.1). Taxonomy (NCBI): domain Bacteria; kingdom Bacillati; phylum Bacillota; class Bacilli; order Caryophanales; family Bacillaceae; genus Niallia; species Niallia sp. 03133. The sequence goes on along the minus strand of NZ_JBQTCY010000012.1, from coordinate 6,715 downwards.
AGAGAACGCCTAGAGTGCCATTTATATGGACAACTCATCGGCATTCTCCTCTGTTCTTCTACAATGTTTCAAATGCGACAATTTCTGCTTGAAAAGAAAAAGCAGGAGCTGAGTGAATACAAAGCGATTTATATGATTAAAGACTATTTTCCATTACTGTTTCAAGCGATAGCCGTTGGAACAGAGGAACTTTTGAAAATTCTGCATCGCCTTTATCAGCTGCTTAAAAAGAACGGTCGTAAATGTCATAGATATAAGAAGATGACCGTCTTTGATATTCTAGGGATTGTGTATAAAACGACGGTGAAGCATAGACAAGCTACCTAGCGAAAAAATCGCGTTTTAATAGGCTTCTTTAGCATGCCTACTTTTCTATCACTTGCTAGTTTTGAAACAAGGATCATTTTGTATCTAGTAATTTACTTTGTTAGCTTGATGGGCATGTGACGCTACCCCTTATAGATAAAATAAGGGCTCATACATATTATATATGTTTAATATGTATGAGCCCTTTATAAAACAAACACCCCGTTACTTTAAGTAACATTTCTTCACAAAGTCACCTTTTTAAGTTCTTTTATTATGGTTACATACTCCATAAAAATTAGCTGCCTGATAGCAGCTTGAATCCCCTTATTTTTCCTGGTTCTCAATTATTATTAAATATTAGAATAACGATCTGATAGTTTCTTTTTATGTGACCGAAACACTTCTTCTAGTGGGATATTGTATTTGTTGGCAATTACTATTAAATTACCCAGTACATCACCTAACTCTTCCGTTAACTCCTGTTTATTTTCCTCATATGATCCTCTTATTTCATCTGGTCTATCTCTACCAATTTCAAGTGCTCTTATAGCCCGTGCAACCTCGCCTGTTTCTTCTGCTAAAAAGCCAATACGAATAAATATGTCTAGTTCAGACCAACCCCTACTTTCATAATAATCCTTTACCCATTGCTGAAATTCAGTTACATTCATACTCATCTGACCTCCAATTCCATACTTTAAGTTTAACAAAAAAATAAAAGTTTTGTATAATCTTTAATAGTGTGATTCTCAAGGAGGCGATATTTTGAAAAAGTTGGCGGTATTTTGTGGATCGAGTAACGGAGCATCTGATATATATATTGAAGGTGCAAAAAGACTTGGTAAAGAACTAGCAAGCCGAAATATTGCACTTGTTTATGGTGGAGCGAGTGTTGGTATTATGGGGGCTGTTGCAGACTCAGTTCTGAATGAAGGAGGATACGTAATTGGTGTTATGCCAAGTTTTTTAGATAATAGAGAGATAGCTCATAAAAACTTGTCAGAGCTGATCATCGTAGATTCAATGCATGAAAGAAAAGCGAAAATGGCAGAGCTTGCTGATGGATTTATAGCTTTACCTGGCGGACCAGGAACTATGGAAGAATTTTTTGAAGTTTTTACATGGGGGCAATTAGGTTTACATAAAAAGCCTTGTGGCTTACTAAATATAGATAGTTACTTCGATTTATTGATTAAATTCTTTAGTCAAATGAATAAAAAAGAATTTCTTCAAGATAAATACCTATCAATGCTTATGAATGATTCTGAGCCAGCGTCGTTAATAGAACAATTTCAAACGTACAATCCACCTTCAGTTAAAACCTATATTAAAGCCACTCAAACTTAATCATTATAGAAAGAAACCATCTAATATTCGATGGTTTCTTGTTGAACTATCCTGCCAAGAGTGCTCTAGAAGAAAGATATTCAATATTTATTACAGGAATGCTGCCCTGTTACTGCATAAGAAAAAAAGAGCTGATCACCGCCCGTTACTGAAGTAATATCTTGCCCACGTTTGTTCAATAACTACCCATTCGTAATTGAATAGAATTTCTCACAACAAAAATGGGTTACCAAGGAACTACCATAAGTTTTGGCCATTTTTCTCGCCATTTCTGTACTTTATTTTCATAGATTTCTCTAGTTATCATCAGTTTATTTGGTCTTACTACCAATGAAAATAAATCGTCCAAATCGTAAGGTGCATAGATTTTATATGCCCCATCTTGTTCTTGTCTTAGTCCTAAAGCTGTTGCAGTGGTTGGCCAACTATCTATTGCTTCTTCGAGAGAGTGGTAGGGCTTTATGGAAAAACCAAACTTATTCTCATACCACAGGTGTACTCTCGCCTGGTTTTTCACATCTAGCTTAAATTGAAAATCTCCGAGTAGATTTAACAATTTATCCTTGAGTTTCTTCTCACTCTCGGAAGTTAAATCTTCAGGTGCATAATAAACTATATCAAAGTCTGAAATACCATATTCAAGAGGATAGCCAGAGATGTCATTCCAAACCATGTTTGTGATACAGCCTGCCCCAACATAATATTCAAAAGGGAGATTTAAATCTTTAAGAACCTTAATAACCCTCATTAATGGTTCATAACTTGATATGGTCTCAACTAATAAGTCTTCATATACTTTCATATTTGCCTCCTGTTATAGAACCTGCACTTACTTCCCTTTTCAACATAAGAAATTCAACAGAAATTTTCAATAATCCTTCTTCCGCTAACCTGCCAAGTTTGTGACACAAGAAAAATCTCCATTAATTTAAAAAGTAGGGAAGGGAGAACTTCGTTCTCCATATTAATTAATATTTTTATATACCTCTGCATAAGCGACTTTTAATCTATCTATAAGTTGTTTGTTATCATCTTCTAATTTCATAACCTTCCGTTTCAGTGATTCAATAAGAGCATCCTTATTGCTCTCATTCATTTCTCGCCTCAATTGTTTTGATGTGGGAGCAATTGATTGTTGCAGCCTTAATGTTTCAATCCTTTCACGAATATCGAAATTATTGTATAGAGTTGCTTTCGATACACCAGATTCATTTGATACACTGTTAAAATTGATTATCTCATTTGCTCTTATTAGCCTTTTAATTGCTTCATCTACCTTTTGGTATGTAGCTGCTTTTCATTGAGCATGAAAATGAGCAGAACGGTCATATTTAGCCATTTGTTACACCTTGCTTTCGTTTTACTCGATCTAATCTTCCAAATATTACACTTCCAGTTTTAAGTGTTTTATTTATCTACTAATGTTGGATAACCAAGTTGCTCCATTAATGATACTATTCTTGGAACGTCATTAATCGTAGCTTTTCTGATTTTCATCCAATTTCCTCCATATGTTTCTTCTTACAACGATTATATGACGAACTCCCTTATTTAACGGACCTATCAAGTTTCTATCATATGGGAAAAAGAGACCTTACTTATTAAAAAATCGGACTCAGTAGTTAAATGAAAATACACTATTTCAGAGGGCTTCCAGAGACTATATGCCAATGGAGGTGTTTTGAATCCTGATAATCACCTAAGTTTGTAATAACTCTACAAGCACCATTTTTTTCAGTTACCATAGCAGCAACTTTTTTTATGACTCCTAAAAGTTCTAGCAATAATTTGTTATCTCGCTCTTCCAACGTAATTAAAGAAGGGATATGTTTCTTAGGTATAGCAACAATATGGACTGGGTAAAAAGGATTTGTATGATAATAGGCTAATACATTTTTTGTCTCCAACACTTTATTAACTTGTGTTTTACCACTTAATACTTCGTCACAATAAAAATCTTCAGTCATAATAATCTCCTTAAATTTTACTTTTTCTACTTTTACTTTTCTTTATTCTATTCCTTCATTCTACTAATCCTCTGTTAGTTCAAGAACATTTCTCCACTATCTTACGTTCGATAATAATTTTTGGAGGTGATAGTTTTTTTTTTGCAAAATATCCAAAGTGACCGTTAAAGTTAGTTTTTCAACTATCTGTATCCCACATAAATAAATGACCAACCCATAATGTAGGAAATTAACATGAACCAAATAGGTAAATCGAATGGCGACACCATCATCTCCATCTTATTTTTTGTTATATTATACCAAAAAACCTGATTTAATAAGATTTTTATTAAATAGTCGGCCACTGTAAATTTATTCTTTTCTAAATCAACAATCTTTTAGAAAACACAATGAGATTAATTTTTTATATTAATCATGTTTCTTTCCATGATATGTCCCACCTCCCCACTCTTTTCTCCGTTTGGATATCCTATTGCAGGGTCGCTTTTCCTCTTTTCCAAATTTCCAAACTCAGTTAATTGGGAGGGGCGAGATTATTATGCTTTATGTATGCTATTTTCGTATATTCTTAGACAATATCGGAAAGAATGGTAACATCAAATATTCGAAAAATGGGGAATGTAAAATGAGAAAAGCAAATAAAAAAAATAAGTCAACAGCTACATACTTAAAAAAAGCAGCAGCAAATGCGAAGAAGGATGGAGTAAAACTCGTTCGTGTGAAAATTAAGTAACCAACTTCCTCTGTACCTACTGCGGATTGTAATCCTGGTTTTGGACGTTGATTGATAAACCTCTTTCAAATGCAACGATACTCGACATAGTTTGGAAGAAAAAAAGTCCTCATAGCTGTAGTAGCTCAATGGAAATAAAATTACCTTTTTAAATTCATCGGCTTCGACCAATTCTATAAGGTACTTTGTATTGAAATACGTTTCAATTTCTAACCCAGTATAATCCGCCTTAAAAGTTTTTCTTTTATAGATCTAACCAAATTAATAATAATTTTTTTGTTTCTTATAGAGATGAATACCGATTTTTCAAGAACAAATTCTTTCTGTTTCTAACTAATCTTGAGACAAATACATTAAATTATCTAAATTCAAATTAGAAATGTCATATTTGGAATTAATCACCTTTAATACCTCTTGATAATCTTTTACTTCTAAATCTAATGGAAGATTTTTAAATAATTCCGAATCAACAGTATAATTTATCTTTAGAGCACAGAAATCTTTTCGATCTACTAAATCATAAGCAAATTCTCTATATAATTCTTGATCTTCTTCTGTTAATTTCGCATCAGATAAAATATCGATTTTAATAAGATTTCGATATCCTTCAATATCTTCTTCATCCATATATTTATAAGGAGATATTGTCAACTCCTCTTGACCTAAAGGTCTTCTCAAATCTTCAATAATTAAATATCCCATTGATATATTTTCTTTAAATATCAAGTAGACTTCTAAATCTCTTAATCTAATTTCTCTTTTGTATGAAATCATTTATTATAAATTACCTCCTAGATTAAACAAAAATAAATCAACTCCTGGAAAAACGGTTAAGGACCTTAATTCTTTATAAAGTTTAAATTCTTTCTTGTCTACCCCTATTATTGCATAAAAAAATCTAGTCTGAACGTATTACTTTTGAATAAATTACTTTTTAAGAGCTTTCATCTACCACTTTATCATGCATCGTTCTTTTTGAGGCTATTGCTCAAGTCATTGGATTTTAATGAAAAAAATTCAATACTTTCACAAGGAATTAAATGACCAATCATGGGTTAAAACCATTTTAATTTCCTCACAGACACTATCTCGCATTTACCGCGCATAACTTTACTTATGCGCGGTTTTTTAATGTCTTTTGAAACGAAATTATTCATTAAAAAAGTGGTATGATTCACTTGCTGTTACCTCATTACTTAAAATTCGGTCCTTATTAAAAAAATCCGCATATGTAGATTTTTTTATTCACCTTTCTTACGTACATTTTCACCTTTTCACACATTCTAATAGATTTTTAAAATAAATCATGTTTGTATGCATTGATTAAAGACTATACAATATTTTATTTATAGTTTTTCCACCCATATATATTCCCCAAAAAAGGTTAATCTTCAAGCTATAATTAAACAAAAAAAGAAAAAATCTATTCACCTACGAAGCTATACAAGGAAATTAACTATACCCTTTCCTTACTAACAAAAGTTAATTGCGTCAGAATCACCCTCAGCAACACAACACTACTTATGTTTAAAATACTTAACTAAGTCAACTTGAATACCCTCTATTTTATCACTAATCAAGTGAGGTGCATTTCCTCCTATATTCGGTGTACGTTATAAAAATAATGCCAGCAGTATTTTGAAAAATTTATAAGATTATTAATCTAAAAATAAATTAATATATAATCTAAGAAACTAGAAAGTCTTCAATTTACCCTTACTCTAGCTAGGTAAAGATCAGGGATTTGACATCCCAATGTACCATCAATACAGTATGATAGAAAACCATGAGAAATCGAGTTTTTTCTATATAATAAAAGTTGTTGGATTTTAAAGAGTACAGATTGTTTTGGAACAGTTATTGTACTTGAAGGGATTAGAAGTAAATTACGCTTCTAACTCTCTTTTTTTGCTACGTAAATGGAATTAAAGAATTTTAGGAATATTTGTCCAATTCTAATAGGTAACGAATAATACCTATTAGAATTGGACAAATGATGAAAACTAACCAAAAGGAAAACTTTGATCTGTAAACTTTTAATATAGAGAGCATATACGATAGTGATTATAAAGCCATCGTGCTGCCTAAGAAAAGATAAAAAAGCTCACTTAGTGTGAGCAAAATATTTTTGTGTCAGCATTAGCGTAACACTAAAAACCTTTCCAAGTGTGATTTATTTCCACTCTGTTATTAAATAAATTCAATTCGAATACATCAGGGTTACTAAGCTTCTCCCAGCATTCAAAATTAAAGGTTGGATCAAAATTTTTAAGCAACAATGACATGATATTTCCATGGGTAGCAATCACCGTATTTTCAAGTTCATTATTAAAAATTTCATCGATTACATTAAAAATTC